>JAJYCH010000266.1 GCA_021778575.1 Planctomycetota bacterium | reverse complement strand
GTCGAACGGCTCCGAGCTTGATCAGAAGGACGCTGAACAAATCAGAAAACACCAACGCCTGACCCCAGGCCCGCCCCCGCACGCACTGACCGCGAGAACTGGGTTAATATGGGATAACTGCGCAGGATGAGGCGAGCCCCAACATCCTTGATGATTCGACGGTGGGGCTACTCAGACAGACGGTGGAGTTCGACGGGGCTCGACCCAACCTGCGCAGACACCCCAAGCCTCTTATTTTATGATTGCTCGGAAATCGAAGCCAGGGGCGCGGTGGAACGAAGCCAAACCGCGCGACTTCCGTCGCGAACCTTGAATGAGGGGCGGACATCTGGCAAACTAGCGGCTTCGACCGATCGCCTGAGCCTCTGTCTCGGCAAACTGGTCCCGAAAACCGACGGAAAGCGGAGCTGTTTCGATGAGTATGACCGCCGACGAGGTCGCCAAGGTCGCCCTGCTGGCCCGGCTCCGCCTGACGCCCACCGAACTTGAATTATTCACCGGCCAGCTCAACAATATTGTGGGCTTCGTCGAGCAACTGGGGGAACTCGACACGGCCAACGTCGAGCCCCTGGCGCACGGTGTCGAGGTCCACAACGTCTTCCGCAACGACGTTCGAGGGCCGTCCCTCCCCCGGGAAGAGGCCCTCGCCAACGCCCCCAAGCGAAACGTCGATAGCTTCCTGGTTCCGGCTGTTCTTGACTGAAAGAAAAAGGACTCAGGACTCAGGTCTCAAGGCACTGAGACGACCTGAGTCCTGAGTCCCAAGTCCTGAGTCCTCCCACGACCGAGTCATTTCGATATAATATTATGGATCCGACCCGCTCCACCGCCGTGACCTTGCTGGCCGAGATGAATTCCGGGGCGATTTCCGCCGAGGAGGTGACTCGCGCCTATCTCGACCGGATTGATCGTCTGGAAGGGCGAATCAAGGCGTTTCTCCATCGTGACGCCGACGCCTCGCTGGAGAAAGCCCGCGAGATCGACGCCCTTCGGCGGGCCGGCGGCCCGGTCGGCGAGCTGGCCGGAGTTCCGATCGCGATCAAGGATCTGCTCTGCACCCGGGGTGTCCCGACGACCTGCGCGAGCAAGATGCTGGCGACCTTCCGGCCCCCGTATGACGCCACCGTGATCGAACGGATCAACGCCGCCGGTGCCATCTCGATCGGCAAGACGAACATGGACGAGTTCGCCATGGGCTCGTCGACCGAGAACAGCGCCTTCGGCCCGAGCAAGAATCCCTGGGACGAGGAACGAATTCCCGGCGGGTCCTCGGGCGGATCAGCCGCCGCCGTCGCCGCCGACTTCGCGCCCATCTCACTCGGGTCGGACACCGGAGGCTCGATCCGCCAGCCCGCGGCGCTCTGCGGTATCGTCGGCCTCAAGCCCACGTATGAACGGGTCAGCCGCTACGGCTTGATCGCGTTCGCCAGTTCGCTCGATCAGATCGGCCCGTTCTCGCACGATCTGGCCGATACGGCACTGTTGCTCAAGATCATCGCCGGCAAGGACCCGCGCGACGCCACCAGCGTCGACACCCCGGTGCCCGATTACCCGAAGACCCTGGACACCCCACCCGAGTCGCTCCGGATCGGCCTGGTCCGCGAGTTCTTTGGCGACGGTCTCGACCCCGAGGTCGATGCCGCGATCCGCGAAGCGGTCCGGGTCTACGAGGCCGCCGGAGCGACCGTCCGCGAGGTCTCGCTGCCGCATTCCAAGTACGGCGCGCCGGCCTATTACCTGGTCGCCCCGGCCGAATGTTCGAGCAACCTGGCCCGCTACGACGGCACCATTTTCGGCCATCGAGCCGAGAACTTCGACCCGATCTCCCCCGCCGAAGCCGAGCTTCCCGTCTTGATCCGGATGATGATGGCCAGTCGGGCCGAAGGGTTTGGTCCCGAGGTCAAGCGCCGGATCATGCTGGGGACATTCGCCCTCTCGGCCGGTTACGCCGACCAGTACTACAACCAGGCGCTCAAGGTCCGCCGCCTGATTCGCAATGATTTTGACACCGCCTTCAAGGATGTCGATATCCTTGTGGGTCCGACCACGCCGACCGCCGCCTTCAAATTCGGCGAGAAAACCGCCGACCCGCTGGCGATGTACCTCTCCGATATCTATACGATCACGACCAACCTGGCCGGTATCCCCGGCCTGAGCATTCCCTGCGGCTTGACAAAATCGGGCCTGCCGATCGGTCTGCAACTGATGGCCCCAGCCTTCGCCGAGGAGAAGCTGCTCCGGACGGCCCGGGTGTTCGAGAAGGCGACGGATTGGCACACCAAGCGGCCGGGGTTGGTATAATGGCAAGAGATCGTGATTTTACCAAGCTTGGTGCCAACATCAATGAACTTGAGATCGCCTGGAAAGACCGATTAGCAGATGCCAAATCTCTAATCACTGCGGGACGAAATGCCACCGCAATCGCATTGGGGATTTACTCACTGGAGATTTTATTAAAAACTTTAATCTGTAAGAAACTTGACCTATCGCAACTCCCTACCGCATTTGAGATCCATGAACCTGACCAATTACTGGTATTAGCTGGTTTAAATCGACAAATGAACCAGAGCCGAAAAAAGCCAATCAAGCAAAATTGGGACGCAATTGTGAACGCCTCAAAGAAAATCAACGATTTGAGATATAGCCCAGATAACAAATGGACAAAAGAACAGGTCTCCGAATTGCTTGATCAACTCGAAGACCCAATAAACGGGGTGATACCGTGGCACTTGATGCGACGATGAAGAACGCTGTCGGAAAGATTGCTGGGGCCATTCGAAGGTACGCCGCCGAGCAACAATGGTCTCAAGATGATTTTAAGATTTTTGTCGAGGTAAATTCTGATTGGGGTCGAATTCATGCAATTTTTGTTGCAAGGCAATTCCCCGGTCAGTATCCCGAGGATCAATGGTTGTCAGTTATCAATTCGCTCGAATTGTCGCTCAAGAATGAGCCCGAATTGCTTGATTCGATGAACTTGACTCTCCGGACCTTCGATGAAGTTGATCAGGGTGGGCTTTACAGTTTAAGCCCTGAATACGTTGATGTTGACGAATTGATCGCGAATCAGTACGTAGTATGAGTCAGAAGAAAACTAGTTGGCTCGGCTATCATTTATGGGTAATTGAACGCAATGGATTACACGATCATCATCGGCCTCGAAGTTCACGTCCAGCTCACCACCGAGAGCAAGATGTTCACATCTTGCGGGACTGACTTCGGGCTTCCGCCCAATACCCAGACCGATCCGGTCTCGCTCGGGATGCCCGGCACCTTGCCCGTCATGAACGGCAAGGCGTTTGAACTGGCGCTCAAGACGGCCATCGCTCTGGGAGCCTCGATCACTCCGTTCACCAAGTGGGATCGGAAGAACTACTACTATCCCGACCTGCCCAAGAACTATCAGATCAGTCAGTATGACCTGCCCTTCAGCACCGGCGGCTGGCTCGAAATCCCCCCCCAGAAAGACGGATCGGGCGGTGGTCGCTGCTCGTTGACCCGGGTCCACCTCGAAGAGGATACCGGCAAGCTCACCCACGGCGCGGGCGGGTTCTCGGAGGTCGACCTCAACCGGGCCGGTATTCCGCTGATGGAGATCGTCTCGGAACCCGAGATCCGCACGCCGCAGGACGCCAAGGCCTGCCTCGAAGAACTCCGGCTCACGCTTCGATATCTGGGAGTTTCGGACTGCGAGATGCAGGAAGGCTCGCTCCGGTGTGATGCCAATGTGAACATTCATATCGACAAGGATGGCCAGAAGATCGCCACGCCGATTGTCGAAATCAAAAATCTGAACAGTTTCCGATCGGTCGAGCGGGCCATCCAGTACGAGGCCGAACGCCAGTACGAACAGTGGCAGCGCGACGGCAAGACAATCAAGGACGCCCCCAAGCAGACTCGTGGCTGGAGCGACCCCGACGGCATCACCAAGGTCCAGCGCGAGAAAGAAACCGCCGCCGACTATCGCTACTTTCCCGAGCCCGACCTCGTTCCCGTCGTTGTGGATGAGGCATGGGTGGCTCGCGTGAAAGCATCAATCGGCGAGCTTCCATTTGCGCGTCGCAAGCGATTCGCCTCGGAATACGGCCTGTCGGATTACGATGCCAACGTCCTGGTCGAACAGGGGCAGGACGTGGCCGACTATTACGACGCGGTGGCCAAAGCGACGGGTGCTTATAAGCTGGCCAGTAACTGGGTCCAGCAGGATGTTCTGCGAGTTGTCAAGGAACGGAAGATCCCGATCGGTGACTTCCCGGTCGGTCCCGAGGCGCTGGCCGACCTGATCAACCGCGTCGGCCGGTCCGAACTGAACACGAACCAGGGGCGCGAGGTTCTGGCCAAGATGATCGACACCGGCGAGGCCGTGGATGCGATCATTGAGGCGGGCGGCTACAAGATGGTCTCGGACGAATCGACAATCGTCGCCGCGATCGAGGCCGCTCTGGCCAGCAATCCCAAGGCGCTGGAAGACCTCAAGGGGGGCAAGAAGAAGCCCGACGCCGTGAAGGGGTTCCTCCGAGGGCAGGTGATGAAACAGACCGGCGGCAAGGCCGACCCGGCTCTGGTCGGTTCATTGCTTGACGCCAAACTTGCCGAGCTGACGAGCTAAACACACGAACATTTTTGAACTCTTCATCTTCCGGAGCCTCGACGATGACCGCCCCGACCGATCGCAGAACGTTCCTGAAAGCCGCCGGTGCAACCCTGGCCACCACTGCGTTCGTCTCGTCATCGAGCCTGGCTCAAGAACCCGCGCCGAAGATGAAGTGGAAGAAAGCGTTCATGCTGGGATCGGTTGGCAAAGGGGACGTCCTGCCCCACTTTCAGCTCTTGAAGGAAGCCGGTTTCGAGGGGGTCGAACTGCTCAGCCCGAACGATTTCGTGCTGGACGAGGTTCTCAAGGCCCGCGACGAGACCGGCCTGGTGATCCACGGGATCTCGGGCTCGGTCCACTGGAATTCGCCGCTCTCAAGCCCCGACGAGGCCGTGGTCGAAAAAGGTCTGGCCGCGATCCGCAAGTCGATCCTCGATTGCAAGGCTTACGGCGGTACGACCGTGCTGCTGGTCCCGGCCGTGGTGACGGCCAAGGTCTCGCACCGCGAGGCTTATGCCCGGTCGCAGGCCAACATTCGCAAGGTCATCCCCGACGCCGAGGCGGCCGGGATCAAGATCGCGATCGAGGAGGTCTGGAACAAGTTTCTGTTGAGTGCTCCTGAATTCGCGAAATATGTCGATGAATTCGGCACACCCACGGTCGGAGCCTATTTCGACGTGGGGAACGTGGTCGAGTTCGGTTATCCGCAGGAGTGGATTCGCGAACTGGGCAAGCGGATTCTCAAGATCCACGTCAAGGAATATGCCAAATCGAAACGGTTCAGCTACCCCCTGGGCGATGGCAAGGAGATGAACTGGACCGCAATCCGCGACGCGTTGACGGAGATCGGCTACGACGGCTGGATCACCGCCGAGGTGGGCCTGGCCGACCTGGCCGGAATGAAGGACATCGTTCAGCGAATGGATAAGATTCTGGGATGATTCTGAATTCCGGACGGGTCGACAGACAGTCGTTCGCGACAAACTCTCATGTTTTGATCATGCCGCAAAATTGGGAATTTCATCATGGAACCGAAAATGTCTCTCTGGAGTCGATTGGTGGCCCGTCGTCAGGCCCGGATTCTCCGAACCAGCCAACTGACCGGTTGGAGGCGAACATACCACCGGTCGCGACCGTTTCTGACGCTAGTCGCGTGCTCTTATCTCTGTCTTCTGGCGTTTCCGGACTTCCTGTTCGCTTACTCCGTGAAGCATGGGTCGTACCAGGTTTTTTCGGATGCCCCCATCGATCCGTCGCTGTCCGTACTACTGGATCGATCGTCGGCCAAGCTGGCGCGCCTGCCGATCAGTGATCCATCGATGGTGCATCGTGTTTACATCTGCAATGGTTCTTCGCTTCGGAGGCTTCTGGCGCCGTTGACGTCATCGGCTTTCGGATCGACGTATTCCTGGGTCTTGCGGCGTAAGACGATCTTGAACCGGGCGGAGATTCCCGCGAACTTGATCTTCAGCGACGCGCCAACCTCGAACCGGCGTCCACTGGATTCCGTCATCACCCACGAACGTGTTCACGCTCTGCTGGGACATCACTTCGGCGACGCTCGGGCCTGGTTGCTGCCGGAATGGAAGGTTGAGGGTTACTGCGAGATGATCGCCGGCAGCCCATCATTCGACGTCAAGGAAGGCAAGCGGCTCCTCCAGGCCGGCTTGACCGACCCGTCGCCCGCGTTGCGCTACTTTCGTTATGGCATGATGGTCCGCTATCTGGTCGAGATCGAAGGCGTTGATTTCGAGAGCTTGATGAATCAACAGTTTGACACCGAAGTGATCATCGACAAGTTCAAGAGTCACCTCGATCGGCTCTGACCGACCGAGGTTTTTCCGCCAAACCGTGCTCAATTCGCCGTTTTCCCGGCCCACTTGATGAAGTAGAAGACGATCGGCGTCTTGCCGGTATTGACGATTCCGTGTGGGTCGTTCGGTGCTGTGTACATGACAGAACCTGGTCCGACCTGGGTGACCTTGCCATCAATCTCGATCTCGCCGGTCCCTTGCTCGATGACCATGATCTCTTCCTCGGAATGGCGGTGCGGCGGATGCGGGGTCTTGCCCGGTTCAAGCACGAGCCGGCCGGTCACGAATTTCGAGCTTTCGGGAGTGTCGCCGGCCAGATAGATCCCGAGCTTGCCGACGACGCTGCCGCGATGGCGGCATTGATCGCGTCGTTCATGGGGCTGCTGACGGTCTGGCCCGAC
>JAJYCH010000265.1 GCA_021778575.1 Planctomycetota bacterium | reverse complement strand
TGTGCCTCCTTTGCTCTGTGGCCGGCGTGCTCGCGGCGCACATGGACATCAACATCTTCACTCAGGTCGGCTTCGTCGTGCTCGTCGGTCTGGCGTGCAAGAACGCGATCCTGATCGTCGAGTTCGCCAAGGCCCGTCGCGAGGAGGGTGTCCCGCGCTATCAGGCGACTCTCGACGCCTGCATGCTCCGGCTCCGGCCGATCATGATGACGTCGTTCGCCTTCATCCTCGGCGTGGTCCCGCTGGTTCTCTCCGAAGGGGCCGGTTCCGAAATGCGTCGGGCTCTCGGAACGGCGGTGTTTAGCGGGATGCTTGGTGTCACGCTGTTCGGTATCTTCCTGACACCGGTCTTCTACTTCGTGATCCAGTGGATCAACGACCTGATCTCCGGCGACGCCGGGCAGACGGTCGTTCCCGAAACAAACTCACCCCACCAGAACGGCGTGCTTCACGAGGTCGAAGCTCCCTCCGGTGATCACGTCGCGATCACCAACGGAACTCAGACGGTGCCGACCTTTTGATATTTAGTCGAGTTCAAATAAAGAGCGGCCGGAGGGGAAATCTCCCGTCCGGCCGCTCTTTTCGTCTCATCAGCCAAGGATTGATGCGACCCTGGCCGGAAACCTCAATAAGCAACCTCACCTGGAGGCATCGTTCCCCCTTTGCCAAGCAGGTAGTGGTCGAACCAGGCGATCATCCGGAGGTTGTAGTCGTAACGCGACGCCGCTCGCAAGTTGCCGTGTCCTTCGCCCGGATAGAGCACCAGCCGGACCGGAGCTTGCCCGCGGATCTTGAGGAAACGGTAGAGTTCAAGCGATTGCCCCGGAAAGACGCGCGGGTCTTCCTTACCGTGCAGAATCAGGAGCGGCGTCCGGGCCTTATCGACGTGGTAGATCGGGCTATGTTCGAGCAACGCCTGCCAGTCGTCCCAGGGGCGACGCCGAGCATGCACCAGATATTCTTCGTCGGGGATGTCGGTCGTGCCGGTCTTGGAAATCTTGTCGGAGATCCCCACGAACATCACGCCGGCCGCGAATCGATCGGAATAGCGGGTGGAACACCAGGCCGTCGCATAGCCACCATACGAACCGCCAGTCACTCCGACCTTCGATCGATCGGCCAGCCCGTTGTTCACGAAATGGTCGACCGCGTCGATCAGGTCGTCAAACTCCTTGCCGGCCGGGTCGCCCTGGCTGAGCTTCGAGAACGCCACGCCCCGGCCGGTGCTCCCGCGATAATTGGGCAGAAACACGGCGACACCTTTGGCCGCCAGGACCTGACCGGGCAACGAGTAGCCGGTGACCCAGCCGTTCTTCACGTGCGACTCGGGGCCGCCGTGGACGTCGAGGACCAGCGGAACTTTTTTCCCGGCCTCCACTCCCAGCGGGCGGATCAAGATCCCCTGGAGCGACAGTCCGTCGCGCGCCTTGTATGTCACTTCTTCTTGAGGAGCAAATTCCATCCCGGCGAACCAGGGGTTGCTATCGGTCAGTCGGGTTGGCTTGAAACCGTCGCCGATCTCGGCCCGGAAGACCTCGCTCGGGTGCTTCGGCGACTGAGCCACCAGCGCCGCCGTCCGACCGTTCCCGGCGATCGAGAACGATGTCACCACGAGCGGAGCCGTCGGCGTGGACGAGAGCGACGACCCGTCGGCATTCACCGTGCCGATCACCGTGCCGGTCCCTTCGTCGCCCACGAAGGCGACGGTGTCAGGGTCTGACCAGGCGATATCGGCGACGTGCCCTTCATAACCGGGCAAGACGTCCTTCATCGTGCCGGTTTCGACCTCGCCGATCACCAGCCGACCGGCCGCCGGATCATTGATGTCGGCGGCGGTGATCATCGCCAGATACTTGCCATCGGGCGAGAAGACAACCTTACCGAGCTTCCCTTGATTCTCAAAACGAACCAGTCCCGCCGGTCCGGCCAGAGTCACGCAGACCTTCCGCTTCATGAAATTGTCATCGACGCTCGGCGTTGGCGCCAGGGCCAGCGCGACTTGCTCACCGACGGGGTTCACCCGCAGCTCGGACGCCGAACCGACCAGCTTGATCTCGGTCGGAGTCTTCGGGCTGTCGATCGTCGCCAGCCAGAGCCGCGTCGGCGGAATCTCTTCCTCGAAGAGAATCTGGCTGAACCCTTTCTTCTTCTGGTCCAGCTTTGCCTTGGAGTCGGGCTCGGTCGCCAGGAACGCCAGGCGTTTGCCGTCGGCCTTGAGCGCGAACGCGGTGATATCAGAGCCGAAGGCCACGACTTTTCGGGCCTCGCCTCCGTCGGCATCAATCTTGTAGAGCGACCGATGCTCGTCCTTCCCTCGCTTGGCGAGGAACAGGATCGAATTGCCATCGCGAGCCCAGGTTGGCTCGCCGATGTTGACCTCTCCGGTCACATACGGGTGCGACTTACCATCGGGACCAACGACGTGCAGCTCGGCATAGGCCGGGCCGTCCTCGTCGAGACCTGGCTTGCGCGGGACGCTCAGGATGTAGGCCACCTTCGAGCCGTCGGGCGAGATCGCGGCGGCGGTCACCGTCTGGATCTTCGCGACGTGCTTCGGGGTGAACTTCTCCAGATCGGCCGCTCCAGCCGAACCGGCCAGGCCTGATCCGAGCAGGCTGAGGGACAAAGCCAATCGAAAGCGACAAGCAGTCATGGCGGGTTGGGCCTCTTTTGGGAGAGATTCATCGACGGCGAAGTTCCGGTCAGTTTAGAGTGGACCGGGGAACAACGCCAGACTCCGACCCGGCGAGCGCCGGAACAATGCCTTGGCTTTTCGGGACCGACCCTTGGAAACCTCGATCGAAAAAGACCTGATGCTGGCGGGCGAGCCTTACCTCTCGGCCGATCCGCTGCTGGTTCTCGAACGCCGGAACGCCCGGAGGCTCACGCGGCTCTACAACGCGACAACCGAGGACGAGGACGACCTTCGCCGGTCGATCCTCGCCGAATTATTGGGCGAGGTCGGCGAATCGGTCCAGATCGAGCCGCCGTTTCGGTGCGATTACGGGTCGTTGATCCGCGTGGGGGCGAATTTCTACGCCAATTTTGGCTGCGTGATCCTCGACTGTAACCGGGTGACGATCGGCCGCGACGTGATGTTCGCTCCCGACGTCCACATTTACGCCGCGACCCATCCCACCGACCCTGTCGAGCGGATCAGCGGTCGAGAGCTGGCCTTCCCCGTCACGATCGGCGACCGGGTCTGGATTGGCGGCGGCTCGAAGATCCTTCCCGGCGTGACCATCGGCGAGGGAACCACGATCGCGGCGGGAAGCGTCGTCAGTCGGTCGATTCCCGCCCGGGTGGTCGCCGCCGGAGTCCCTTGCCGGGTGATCCGGGAGCTTGATCCGCCCGCTTGATTTGATTCCGGCCACGGAACGAAATACGATTGAGATGTGCGAGTTGCAAACCGCGACGGCTCGGCAGCCGCTGGAGAATTTCGCCTTGAATACCCAGGCTCATCCCTCGATCATCGAAGCGACCACCGAAACGTTCGTCGCCGAGGTGATCGAGCGGTCGCAGACTGTCCCGGTCGTCGTCGACTTCTGGGCGGAGTGGTGCCAGCCTTGCCGGATTCTGGGACCGATCCTCGAAAAGCTCGCCATCGAGTTCGATGGCAAGTTTGTCCTGGTCAAGGCCGAGACCGAGAAGCTCTCCGAGATCGCGGCCGGTTTCGGCGTCCAGTCGATTCCCGCTGTCTTCGCGATCAAGGCAGGGCACGTCGTCGACCAATTCGTGGGTGTCGCCCCCGAGGCGACCCTTCGAGGCTGGATCGAAAAGCTGATGCCGACCCCGACCGATCTCCTGGTGTCCGAAGGCCGCGAACTCGAACCGACGGACCTGGAAGCGGCCGAGGCCAGGTTTCGCCAGGCGCTCGCACTCTCGCCGACCAGCCCGGTGGTCAAGATCGCCCTGGCACGCGTCGCTCTCGCTCGAGGTGCGTTCGACGACGCCCGGACGATCATCGCGGAACTCGAACGTCGTGGCTTTCTCGAACCCGAGGTCGAGAAACTCAAAGCCGAGCTGACACTTCACGGCGGTGCAGGGCGGTCGACCGACCTCGCCGCTCTTGAGGCCGCGCATCAGGCCAACCCACTCGACAATCAAAGCCAGCTCGAACTGGCGGAAGCCCTGGCCTCGGCGGGCCGTTATGATGAAAGCCTACCGCTCGCCCTGGAACTGGTCGAGCGCGACCGCAAAGGGACCGGCGAGGCCGCCCGTAAGCTGATGATCGCCACCTTCCAGCTCCTCCCGCCCGACTCCGATCTGGCAAACTCGTTTCGCCGGAAGCTCTCGTTCGCTCTTTGATGATCGCAAACCGAAACGAAATCTCGGTCGCTGGACCACCAGACGATCAACTGACTCCGCCGGAATAGAGAGCCGAGATCGGTTCGCCCAGCGCCAGGCGGATTGGCCGGTCGAAGCGGTCGCGGACTTCGGTCTCGGGGTCGATCCCCAGCGCCCGGTAGATCGTGCTCGCAAAGTCGCCTGGACTGAACGGACGGCTCGCGGGATAGGCTCCGATCCGGTCGGACTGGCCGATCACCTGTCCACCTCGAATCCCCGCGCCGGCCATCACGATCGAGAAGCACTTCGACCAGTGGTCGCGACCGTCGGGGCCGTTGACGTTCCCGGTGGAACTGCCGATCCGGGGCGTCCGGCCGAATTCCCCGGCGACGATCACCAGAGTTTCATCAAGCCGACCCGTGGTCGCCAGATCGTCGAGGAGCGCCGAGACTCCTCGATCGAGCGGCGGCAAGAGCTCGTTCTTGAGCCGTCGGAACTTGCCCGAGTGCGTATCCCAGTTCTGGACCCGGCCCATGTTCGCCTGAACGATCGGCACACCGGCGTCGACCAACCGTTTGGCCAGCAGGATCGACTGCCCAAACATGTGCCGACCGTAGCGATCGCGGGTTTTCGGGTCTTCGCGCTGGATATCAAAGGCTCGGGCAACCTTGCCCGAGAGCAGCATCGAATAGGCCAGCTCGCGCTGTTCGGCCATCGGATCCTTGGAGTCGAGCGCCGCCGAGAGCGTCTCGCGACGAAGCGCCATCTCGTCGAGGAGTTCGCGACGCTTGTTCATCCGCTCGATGCTGAAACCGACGGGCGGGCTCAGACTTTCCTCGCGGAAATCGGGCTTGTTCGGGTCCTGTTTGATCTGGAGCGGGTCAAATTTCGGTCCGAGGAAGCCGGCGTGTTGACCGGGCCAGGTCAGCGGCCCTTCCATCAAATAGGTGGGCAGCATCACCCCGCTCGGAATTCCATCGCCACGCGGTCGGAGATATTCCAGCGCCGAGGCATAACAAGGATAGTCGTCCCGTGAGGCGATCTTGTCAAAGAACGCACCGGGTTGCGAGTGACCGGTCAGAATCTCATGCGTGGCGTTGAGATGATTCGTATAGTTGTGCGACATCGAGCGGATGACGGCGAGCTTGTCGGAATGCCCCGCCAGACCCGGCAAGTGCTCGCAATACTGGATACCCGGCGTCTGCGTCGCGATCGGCCGGAATTCGCCCCGAATTCCTTCGGGGGCGTCCGGCTTCATGTCGAACGAGTCGAGATGTCCGAGCCCGCCCGACATGAAGATCAAGATCAGTGATTTCGCCCGAGGAGCAGGGGCCCCCGCCGCCGCCCGAGCCGCGAGAAGTCCCGGCAGACCCAGCCCGAGCAGGCCCGAGAAACCCACCTGGAGGAACTCCCGGCGTACCATCCCGACGGCATGGCGGTGATTCAACGGCATGGTCGATCCCCGGGGGCTGGGCGCGACTTTCGACAGGACGGTCGGGTCAATGTCAAACATTAGTGTAGCATACCCCGAGCGACAAACCTCAATCAAGCCGAACAAAGGACGCATCTCGGTTTCGGGTAACGAGTCCTCAATGAATCGAGCAGGAGGCCCGGCCGTTCTTTTCGAGGTAGCGCTGGTGGTATTCCTCGGCTCGATAAAAGGTCGAGGCCGGGGTGATCTCCGTGACGATCGGGCGACGGTGTCGGCCGCTGGCGTCCTCGGCCTGTTTCGAGGCCTCGGCCTCGGCGGCCTGTTCGGCGTCGAAGGTGAAGATCGCCGAGCGATATTGGGTTCCCACATCCGGCCCCTGGCGATTCGGCGTCGTCGGGTCATGAATCGACCAGAGAACTTCCAGCAACCGGTTGTACGAAACCTTCGCCGGGTCGTAGTCGATCTCGACCACCTCGGCATGTCCGGTCCGGCCGGTACAGACGTCGCGATAGGTCGGATTCGGATACTCTCCCCCGGAATAGCCGACGGCGACGTCCGCCACGCCCTCGATCCTTCGGAAGGCCAGTTCCACACCCCAGAAACAGCCAGCACCGAACATGGCTTTTTTCATGATCATATCCATGAGATTAAAACCTCTGAATCTCGTCGAGTCGACCAGGGTCGCCTCGACGTCGTAAGGTCGTTGTACGCTTCATGTAGTCTAACGGCAACGAACCTTCCAGATCGAGACTTCCCACGAAGCTCCCAGTGGAGGAAGGGGGTGGAAAGTTGCTGGATATCATGTTACGGTCGGTCGCGTCGGGGGTTGGCGCGTGGTCGCATGGACGAGTGACCGCAAACCACCCATCTCTCCCGAACGAATTCTTCATTGAGGTGCTCCATGAATTTTCATCGTCCCGCGACTGCGCTTGGAATCTGTCTTGTCTTGATGGTCTCTGGCGGTTTCGCTCCGGCTCGTCCGCTCGAACAACTGGCGGGCATCGTCAAGTCGATCGATGTCGACGGCAAGAAGATCGTCGTCACGCCGACCGGCCAGGAAACCACATCCGACGTCCTGGTGAACGATCAGACCGAAATTCTCACGGAA
>JAJYCH010000264.1 GCA_021778575.1 Planctomycetota bacterium | reverse complement strand
GCATCGGTCCGGGGACCGATGAGGTCGTTGTTAGCGATGGAACGAACGGCCCTCAACTTCCTCCAGCGTCTGAGTGGGATCGCCACGCTTACCGCCCAGTTTGTGGACGCAGTTGTCGGAACCAAGGCCGTCATCCTTGACACCCGCAAGACCACGCCAGGCTGGCGAGCTCTCGAAAAATATGCCGTGCGATGCGGCGGCGGAACAAACCACCGATTCGGTCTTTATGACGCGGTCCTCATCAAGGACAACCACCTCGCCTGGCTTGCCGAGACGGGCGACCCGATCGGTCGGGCGGTCGAAGCCGCCAGGGCTGGCGCTCCGAAAGGGACCAAGTTCATCGAGGTCGAAATCGATACCCTCGAGCAGTTCGACCGGGCTCTTGAAGTCGGCCCCGATATCATCCTGGTCGATAACCTGGGGCCGGAAAAACTGGCGGAAGCAGTGCGACGACGGAACGAGCGGGCTCCGGGGATCTTGCTCGAAGCTTCGGGCGGGGTGACTCTGGCCACGGTCCGGGCTCTGTCGGAAACCGGTGTGGATCGGATCAGCGTGGGGGCTTTAACGCATTCAGCGCCCGCTCTCGACATCGGGCTCGACTTTGATCGGGTGATCGAGCCGTGAATATCGCGCTGTTCCGGCAAATCCGCGCGGCGGACGGGGCATTCGTGCCGCTGAATCAGTTGGTCGGATCTCTCGCGGAGATCGACGAGCTTGCCGCGTTTGGGTTCGTTTTCGAGCGGCATCCGATCCACGGCCTCGCCTATCGCGGGCCTTCGCCTCGGCTTTGCCCGGATCAGATCGAGTTCGAGCTGGGAACGAACGTTGTCGGTCGGCGAATCGCGGTCTGGAACCGGGTGGGCAGTACCAACGACCTGGCGGCGAAGGCCGCCGGCAGCCGGGCCAATGACGGCCTGGTGATCCTGGCCGAGACCCAGTCGAGCGGTCGCGGCAGCCGTGGTCGCACCTGGTCGTCGCCGAGCGGATCATCGATCTTGATCTCGGTCCTGCTTTTTCCGCCGAAGTCGCTCGACGACCTGGGCTGGCTGACTGCTCTGGGAGCGGTCGCGGTGGCCGAAGTTGTCGCCGATCAGACCGGGCTGGACCCCCGGATCAAGTGGCCGAACGACGTCCGGGTCGACGGGAAAAAGCTGGCGGGCGTGCTCGTCGAGCGTGGTCTGGGGACGGTACTCGGGATCGGGCTGAATGTGAATATCGCCGAGTTCCCCGACGAACTCCGCGACCTGGCGACCTCGCTCGAAATTCTGCTCGGTCGGCCGCTCGACCGAACGGAGATCGCCCGAAGTTTGATCCAGCGGCTCGATTTTCATCACGCCCGGGCCTTGCTCCACGGGCCCGAGAGTCTTGACGAGTCGTACCGGGCGAGAAGCGAACACCTCGGCCATCGGGTCGAGGTGTTCACGTCGGCTTCGGGGCAGTTGTCGGGAAATCTCGTCGGTCTCGACCTGAGATCGGGTCTGACCCTGGAAACGGACGCCGACCGCGTTCTGGTTGCCGGTCGCGAGGTCGTTTCGATCGTCAATCGCGACTGACGGATCGATCAGGCCGCGTCGAATTCTCGGACGGTGACGTAAACTTCCTGGCAGGTCTCGGCGATCTTGTCGCCCAGCCCCTGGTGCTTGCTTTCGAGCTGGGCCGAGTACATGCCCAGGACCCGACAGAGAAACGAGTTCTGGCTGTCGTCATGTTCCTCGACGAGCTGATGGAGCGAGTCTTCGATCTGGTCGGCCAGGTAGAGCAGGAACTGAGCCTGTCCCTTGACCTCGGCGATCGACCGGACGAGATCCTCGGAGAGCATGGTTGGCCGGGTGACTTCGGGGGTCTCCTCGGCCGGAGATTCGGCCACGGCGACGAGCGACGAGGTGGGCACGGGAGCCGGTGACGACTCGCGTCCGACGAGAAAGGCGCTGCCCAGCGGGCCACGATTGATGGTGCTCATGCCGCGTCTCCGTTCGCTTGTTGATAAGGAGCCGGCCCGTTCGAGACGGCCGCCTCCAGCGAGTGGCAAAGCTCGCCGACGAGCCGCATGTTCTCGCACTCCACCGCCAGATTCGAGGCGTGCATCTCGATCAACTGACGAAGGAAGATTCGGGTGCCGGGGTCGTTCTCGCTATCGAACCGATCGACGTCGGCCACGGCGGCTCGCACGAGATAGTCCATGAACTGGAGCTTGCCTCGGATCGAGGTACAAAGCTTTTCCAGTTGAGAGCGGTCGGAACGGTGCGGCGAGGTGGTGAGCTGAGACATCCGTATCCTCTCTCCCTGACGCGAGTCGGTGATCCCGAAGGCACGATCCATCGGTGGGCCGACTGCCCGCGAATCGACTCGCGAGGCACATCCCGCGGTTGTTGTCACACTCATGATCGTAGTGAAAGCAAGTTAGCGAACGACGATCGCGATCGCAAGAGCCAATCCCTCGGCCGCTCCTGCCTCTCTCCGGAGTTCTTCGAGATTCCCCAGCCTGACACGACAGCCGCTCGCTCACTCGCTCAAAGCGGGTAGCGGGTAGCGGGTAGCCGGTAGCCGGTAGCGGGTAGCGGGTAGCCAGAGGGATCAGCTCGCAACGAGCCACCCGCTACCCGAGCCCCCGAGCGACCTGCAATTGACCGACTTATCGCTTTGGCTTACCATCCGCCGACATCACCAATACCGGCCCCCCGCGTTGTCACGGTCCCGCTCACGGACGGAATTCACGATCGATTCCCTCAAGCCAGAACCTCGCGAGGTGACACCCATGGCAACTTCCAGGACGGAACGTCTGGTGATTCTCGGGCTCGACGGAGCGACCTGGTCGGTTCTCGACCCGATGGTCGAGCGCGGGTTGATGCCGAATCTGGCCACCTTGCTCGGCAGGTCGAGCCACGGAACGCTCCGCTCCTGCATTCCGCCGGTGACCTCGGCTGCCTGGACCACAATGATGACCGGCTGCGGACCGGCCCGTCATGGCGTCTTCGACCATCGTTATTTCGACGCCGCCGCCGGCCGGCTCAAGGTCAATCATGCCCGACGCGTCCGCGTCCCGACCTTCTGGCACCAGCTTTCCGATTCTGGGCGGTCGGTGATCTCGCTCAACTTGCCGGTCACTTATCCACCGCTCGACGTCCGTGGGATCATCGTCTCCGGGATGGATGCGCCCCATCTTGAAGCCGCGCTCTCGGGAGCCCCGGCGTTCGCCGAGCGGCTCCGGGCCGAAGTTCCCGGTTACCATCTCCGATCGCTCTGGAAGCGTCCGCCGCGCGATCTCGCCGAGATGCTCGAAAACGCCCGCCAGTCCTCCGCCGTCTTCGAAGCCGAAGCCGAGGCCGGCGACCTGGCCGACCGGATGAACCCGGACTGGTCCGCCTTGCTCGTTCAGTTCCAGAACCTCGACCCGTTCCAGCATCGCGTCTGGCGCTATCTGAACGTCGATGAAACCGGTATCGACGACCCGGAGATGAACGCCGCCGCCGGTTCGGTGATGGCCGGACTCGACCGCGCGATCGGTCGGCTCTGCGAGCTGGCCGACAAACGAGGCGCGGGGGTGATGGTCGTCTCCGATCACGGCTTCGGCCCGTGCCTGGGACGGGTCCACGCCAACCGGATTCTGATCGACGCCGGAGTGGCCGCCATGCCGGGGGTTGCCGGACGACTGAGACGCCGGGCGACTCAGGCGGCCGATCATCTCCGACTCTGGGGAGCCAAGCGCGACGATCCCGAGGCTCGCTCGGCGTCGTTCGATCAATCGATCGCCGCGCAATTCCCGTTTGACTGGAAGCGAACGCTTGCCTTCGCCCCGCATCAGGACACGGCGGCGATGATTTATCTGAATTCGTCCGACCGTCGGGCCGGTGCTCCTCTGAAGAACGCGAGCCAGGTCGATGACGCCCGGGATGCCACGATTGCCGCGCTTGCCAACGCGAAACATCCCGAGACCGGCTTGCCGCTGTTCCCGACGATCATCTCGACCGCCGACGCCTACGGGATCGACCCGGCCCGCGAAGGGTTCCCCGACCTGATCGCCCCCCCCGACGAACCATACTGGGTCCGCTGCAAACTCTCCGCCGGGCGCGACTGGATCGAGGCCGATCCCGCGATGCCGGGAACGCATCGCCCCGAAGGCGTGATCGCTCTCAGTGGCCCAGGAATCGAACCGGGCCGTTATCTGAACGCCCAGCTCCGCGACGTCGCCCCATCGATCCTGACCTGGTTCGGACTGCCAATCCCAGCGCACGTCGAAGGGGAGCCGCTGTCCTGCCTGAACGGGTTCGGCTGGCACGGGAATACCCTCCGAAAAGACCACGGTCACACCCAACTGGCCGGAACGCACCAGGAGGGTTTCGAGTATTCGCCCGAGGAACAGGCGATGATCGAGCAACGGCTCGCGGACCTGGGGTATCTGGAGTAACCTGGACAACATCGACGCGCAAGTTCGCAAGACTTTTGATCTCCACGAAAGTCCACGTTTCCAGCAGTGGAGAACGGATCAAGGTCGACGATATTTGACGCCGATAGACTCCTTGACACACAGGATCAAGGAGCTGGAGGATGCCATGTCGGATGTCGGCGAACAGATTCCGATGCACTGGATGACTCTCGACGACGTCTATTTGAAGACGGTTTCCTACGCTCAAAATCACGAGGATATCCTGCTCGGTCGCGTTCTGCCGATGTCGGACGGGTTTTACCTCGACGTGGGAGCGAACCACCCGGTTTTTCACTCGGTGACCAAGCTTTTCTCCGAGCGAGGTTGGCGCGGGATCAACATCGAGCCGACGCCGAGCCTCCATCGACTTCTCGAAATCGACCGGCCTCGCGACATCAACCTGAACGTCGGGATCGGCTCAACCGACGGCAATCTGACCTTTTACGAGGCGACAAGCCTCCACGGCTGGTCGACGTTCCGACCCGAACTCGCCGATCACTACCGCAACCAGGGCGTTCCGGTTTCCGAGCGTTCGGTTCCGGTGATGACGCTGGCCAGTGTCTGCGAGCAGTACGTCGACCGGACGATCGAGTTCCTCAAGATCGACGCCGAGGGCTTCGAGCGCGAGGTCTTGCTCGGCGCCGATTTCCGCGTCTGGCGACCGAGGGTCGTCCTGATCGAAAACGCCTGGCCCGAAGCCTGGGAATCGCTGTTCGAGGGGATCGACTACCGACTGGCGGCCTTCGACGGGATCAATCGCTACTACGTTCGGCTCGAAGATGAGTCGCTCCTGCCTTCGTTCGCGGCCACGGCAAACGCGCTGGACAACTTCATCCCTTACGAATATGTCCGCCTGTTCCGGATGATGGCGACCTCGCGAGATTCGAACTCGCAAGCCATCAACGGCCTGAAGCGTCAGGTCCGGCGTGTCGTGCGCAAGCTCGGCTCGGGTTTCCGTCGCTGGAAGTCGCAAGCCGGTTGATTTCAGGCGACGAACTCGAAAACCAGGTAGCCGAATCCCACGACGCCCGCCGCCAGGCTCAGATACCAGAGGGTTCGGAGTTTGACCAGGATCGATACGGAAGCCAGGACGATCCCGACCTGAAACGCCGCGATCCCGATCGAGTACCGATTGTGCTTGGTCAGTTCGAGCCGGCTCTCGGCGACGAGATGCTCGGCTTCCTTCCGGATCTCATCCCTTTTCGCGGCGTCGTTCTTCGACTTCTTCATCAATTGCTCGACCTTGGGCATGGTCTCGGCGGCCTTTTCACCGCCATTCAGAGCTTCGAGCAGTTCGGCGTTAACCTCGTAGAGATGGCTTCGGGTGCTGACCGCCTGGTAATAAGCCCATTGATCGGTCGCGAGGGTCTGGCCCAGGATCGCGTGGTTCGCGGCATGTCCCGACAGTAGCGAGCCAATCGCCGCCATGACCGCCAGGATCGCCGCCGTGATCGCCGACGACATCATCTCGGCGCGAGATTCCCCCTCGCCGTGCTCTTGCTTGTGATGATGTTCTTCGGTGGCTCGCTCGACCCATTCTTGAGGCTCGGGACCTTCTTCCATCGCGGACCATCCTTCAGCCTGAGACATCGCAAGAAAGCAACCGATGGCCAACTCATTCAGATCAAATCCAGTCGACGCCTCGGGCTCCGCGCCCGACTACAGGCGGGGCAGACTCCGGTGATCACGAAGCGATGGGCCGAGGCCCGGAAACCGTGCTCGGTGCTGATCGCCTCGCGGAGCCGGCGGATCTCGTCGTTGCGGAACTCGATCACCCGGTTGCACTCGGTACAGTGCATGTGGTCATGCGAGGGGTAGCCGAAATCGTGCTCGTAGGCGGTCCGGTTAGTTAGGCGAAGTTCGCGGAGCAGGCCGGCCTCGACCAGGAGTCGGAGGGTCCGGTAGACGGTCGCTCGGCTGACCCGTCGGCCGGCGGTTCGCAGATCGGCGACCAGTTCGTCGGCATCGAAGTGCTTGTGCGAATCGAAGATATGGCGAACCAGGACGCGCCGGGGCTCGGTCAGTTTTTCGCCTCGGATTTCGAGAAATTCGCGGAACTTCTCCTCGGCGCTCCCTTGCTCGACGAGCGGTTCCAGGGGCGCTGAATCCGCCATGACGGGTGATCCTTGAATTGAAATCAGAAGTCGGTTCCAGCTTGTTGGGTGGAAAGCTGAGACCCTTAATCAATAATGATTCTTATTCTAACAATCAGGAACCGGGTGGACCACTCGAACGGTGGTCGAATTCGAGGTTCGGGGTGAACTCCCGATTTTCTTGTTGCCCGACGCTGACTCGTAGAGAAAATGGTTGGACCAGTCGCTCACGCCATCGTGGGTTACTCTGAACGTTCGTTACGTTCAGCGCAGAGCCGACACCGGGAGGACTGGTCCATGTCCGAGAGTACCACACTTCAGTTCG
>JAJYCH010000263.1 GCA_021778575.1 Planctomycetota bacterium | reverse complement strand
TTGAAATAGGCCAGGTAATGCGGAGCGATCCCCGCCAGGCTGATGACCTGACCGACAAGAAGCGCCGGCCCCACGACCTTCCACCCGACTTGACCGCACCGTGTTCGATCGCCCAACCAGTCGAAAGCCAGAAGCACGACCAATGGATAGCAGAGCAACATGTAACGATGGCCAATGTTTAACGAACTACTGATACCTGCCCCCAGCAGCACCAACATCGTCCCGAGCCAGATTCGCCGGACGGGTTCGGCCCAGGTCCGACGTCGCGCGGCGAGACCACCGACGATCGCGAACAGGACCAGTTCGGCGGGAGTGCTCTTGAGGGCCAGGGCGATGGGAAAGAAGGTTCGCCAGCCGAACGACGACCGCTCACCCATGAGGAAAGCTGGATGGCCCAGCGACGCATGCTGCAACTGGCCGATCAAGCTGTCAATGGCCAGGGGCGGTCGGCCCGACCGCACGAACTCCATGATCGCGTCATTCTGTGGGAAGAGCGCGGCGATCATTGGAACGATCACTGGTATGAAAACATGGGTACTCGCGTTATCGAACTTCCCGGCCAGTCCAAATCCGTAGCAGGCCCAATCGACCAGAAAGGCGACCAGAATCAGAATCGCCAGCCGGGCCAGAAGTTGCCCGACCACCCGCAGGCTATAATCGACGCCCGTCGCGCCTGGACGCCTCGCTGGCCGCCGTAAGACGAATTCCCACGCAACAACCGGCAATAATATGATTGCCGTCTGCTTGGCCGCCAGCGCGAGGCCGAGCGCCACCCCCATCACGAGAAACGAGACTCGGCCCGGACTTCGCTGATAATAATGGATCGCCAGCAGCGCGATCAGGGCAAACAAGGCGAAACAGGCATCCGTGGTCGCCACCGACGCGGCGGCCAGAACCGTCGGCGAGAGGACCACAAGACCCGCCGCCAACGTTCCCATGACCCAGCCTCGTCGGCGAGCCATCCAGGCGTAAACCAGCAAGATCAGCGGCACGCCGATCTCGACCGACGTGAGCAGTCGGCCCTGGCGGATCACCCCGGGAACCTCCCAGGTCCACGGCTCGGACAGTGGGGTCGATCGGGCCGAAATCGCGGGAAGCCAGTATTCCAGGAGGATCGGCAGCGGCGGACACATCGGACTCGCCAGATCGGTAAAGTTCCCATTCTGATGGACACTCATCCCCAGGATCAGATAAATTGATTCATCATAGGTTTCCGAAGTCGTCACTCGAAAGAAGTGGGTCAGAATGAGAAGGCCAAGACCCAGAAGCCCCGGGATCACGACCAGGGTCAGCAACCAGCGCCGACGTGACGGTCGCGCCACGATCCGGTCCGCGTTCAACTCATCAACAGAAGCCTCTCCAATCATAACAAGACTCACGAGGCGTTCACTCAACGGGGGAGATCGCGTCGACTGACGAACCGACCCGCTTTTCCGAGGATGATCGACCGACCCGCTCATGTCAACGCGTCGATCGCGGGAACGGTCTGGAATCGAGGCCGATCGCGCTGGTCGCTCGGAGGTCGGTTCGAGTTTGATCCCGGCTTCAACGATCTCACCAGGGGGAACAACTTGCCTCCAGCGGCTGCACCTGGCCTCCTGCCAGAAGCGACATGAGATAGAGATAGCTATTCAGCGAATGGCCGCAAACCAGTTCGAGCTTGACCAGTAACCGGGGTGGAAGGAACTGAACCGAGGATAACTCGTAGTTCGCCTCGACATGCTCGAAGACCGGCGGAACCGGCAGGTTGGGGACCAGGTCGATCCGATTGGCGATTCGATAAGTGTTCTTGACAAGCCGTTTATAGGTTGATGCGAAGGTCGGGTTGCCGGTCCTCGGGCTCGCATATGTATAGACTGTGGGATCGGCAAATCGGGTGTGGGCCGCGACATCAAGAGCCAGCAAAGTCGCGAGCGCACCGCCCAGGCTATGACCACAGATGGTCAACGACGTGGTGGGTCGAGGAAAATCGAGTCGATCGAGAGCCTCGACCAACGTCGGCGAGCCCTGGGCAACCGTTGTTCTTAACGTGACATAAATATCGGTAAATCCATCCTCGGTCCAACCCGCCTCGGCCAGGAAAGGGCAGGGGACGAGAAAATATTCGGCGTCGTGAATCCACTCGGGCATACCTTCGGTCCCGCGCAGGGCGATCGCGACCTCACCCGTCTCGTCCGCCTGGCAGACCAGGCCCATCGAAACGAGGTCGAGACCACGCTGGGGATTCAGGTCGGTCGCCAGATCGGACGCGTAGATCGTCGTGATCACGGTGTACCCGCGACCTCCGGCAGTCAGCCTGATCCCGGCGGAATTCGTCAGGTTTCCGGGCGGGATCCGGTACGCCTGGGCGACCAGTTCGGCATATTCGATGGCTTTTACCCAGTCCATGATTCGCTCCGGGTTTCGATCGGCGACCGCTCGCCTCGAACGCTTCGAAAACGATCACTCCGCGTCGGCGGGTGGTCGAGCACCAGAATGGATTGACATCGCCGGCATCGGCGAATCAGACGGATCAAACTCCGACCACCTCGCGCGGTGGCTCGGATTTCATCGTGGCCTGACTGGATCGCGAAATGCCATGGTTTTCATTGAGGATTCCGACCGGATTTTGTCGTCGCGACCGTCAAGATCGCGACAAACGGCAAGGTCCACCAGGGTCGGCGTTGCTTTTTTCCGTTTTCCGGCGAATCGTTTCCCCGGACCTGATACATTATCTCCAAATTGCCTGATACGATTGATCCGAATCCTCACGTTCCAGTCCTGTTCCGGTCTGGCGGTGGGATCAATACGTCCCAGCCGTTCCGGCCCTTACGAGTCGCCGCCGACTCAGCTTCCATTCTGCGGTGCTGATCGCGCGGACTTACCTCTTTTGAGTACCTGATCATGAGTCAAGGCAATCGATCCGGCCACGACAGCTCGAAGGGTTCCGGGCCAGGGGCTGGATCTGCCTCGACGACTCATCAGTTCGTGGGGTTCCGGCTCGGAGGCGAGGACTACGCCATCGCGATCACGAAGATCCAGGAGATCATCGTGATGAAGCCGATCACGCGGATTCCCCAGGTTCCCGGTTTCATCGAGGGGTTGATCAACCTCCGGGGCTCGGTCATTCCGGTGGTCAACCTCCGGACCTTGTTCGGGCTCGAACACCGCGACCTCGACGACGAGACGCGGACGATCATCGTCAACGTGGGTGACCGGACGATCGGCTATATCGTCGACGAGGTGACCCAGGTGATGCGGATCGCCAGCGAGCAGATCCAGCCCGCGCCGGTGTCGATCACCTCGGTCTCGAAGCAGCATATCGCCGGTCTGGCGCAGATCGAGGACCGCTTGCTGGTGATTCTCGAGATCGAGCGCCTGCTCAAGCCCGAAGAGCTGGAAGTCGCGCCGGGTTGAGCCGATCGAACGCCCTTTTCCAGTCAAACATTGATTTTCACTTCAACTAGTTCGGACCGTTCGACGGAGCTGGCCACGATGAAATTCGGAAAGAAGCGAAAACCCTCGTCGAGGCTCCTCGGCAGCCCGAGCCGCGCGTCGGCCGCCGCGATGGCATCCGACCCTTCGCTCGACGATTCACTCCCGAGCGCAGCGTCATCGACCACCGAGCAAAGCTTCGATATCCGGGCACTGGTTGATACGGTCAACGCCGTGATTCAGGCCGAGTCGATCGATGACATCGCCAGAGCGACGCTCGACACGATCCGCCGGGCTTTCGGCTGGATCTACGGGTCGTACTGGAAGATCGACCCCATCCAGAACGCGCTGACATTCGCCATGGAGTCGGGCTCCGTCGGCGGCGAGTTCGAGCGAATCACCCGGGCCTCGAAGTTCAAGGAGGGAGAGGGGCTCAACGGCCAGACCTGGCGACGTCGCGAGCTGGTCTTCGTCGAGAACCTGGCCACGCTCAGCGATTGCTCAAGGGCTCCCGTCGCGCTCCGCGAAGGAATCCGCGCAGGGGTCTGCTTACCCTTGATCCGCGACGGACGCGTGATCGGGACGCTCGACTTCTTTGCCAGCACCATCGTCGAGATGAGCGAGGAACGGCTCGGGGTGCTCCGGACCCTGGGCCGGGTCGCCTCCGACAAGATCACCCAGCTCGCCAAGCAAGCCGAGCTCTACCGGATCATGCGGATGATCGAAAATGCTCCACTGAACATGATGTACTGTGACCTGGATCTGAAGGTTCAGTACATCAATCCGGCGTCGGTCAAGACGCTCCGACGGCTCGAACAGTACCTGCCAATCAAGGCCGACGAGATGATCGGCAAGTCGATCGACATCTTTCATCGTAACCCCGAACATCAGCGAAAGATGCTCGCCGACCCGCGAAACCTGCCGCACGAGGCGGTGATCCGGCTCGGCCCCGAGTCGCTCAATCTCCTGGTCTCGGCGATTCTCGACCAGCATGGTCATTACATCGGCCCGATGCTTACCTGGGAAGTCGTGACCGAGCGGGTCGCCGCGAAACTTCGTGAGGAAGAAACCGCGGCCGACACCAACGCCTTGAACCAGTTGCTCCAGGCACTCGGCCAGGCCCGGACCAAGGCGGAGCTGGCGGCGCTTGCCCTGGGTACGATCCGTGAGGCGTTCGGCTGGCCCTACGCGACCTATTTCGAGGTTGATCCGGCCGAGAACGTCCTTCGGTTCTCGATCGACTCGGGAACCTCAGGCGAGGAATTTCGTGGGGCGTCACGCGAAGGGAAATTCCACGAAGGGGAAGGGCTCAACGGCCAGGCCTGGCGAGCCCGGGAACTGGTCGTCGCGTCCGACCTGGCCGAGGTTCGCGGTTGCTCTCGCGCCGGTGCCGGAGGCCGGAGCGGACTGCTCTCGGGGGTCTCGATTCCGATCTTCCTGCAAGGGGCCCTGGTCGGAACCCTGGATTTCTTCGGCAGCCAGAAGATGCGGCCGTCGGATAATCGGATCGACACGCTCAAGAATGCGGGACGGCTCGTGACGACGGCCCTCGAACGTGTCTATCAGCAGACCTTGATCGAAGCGTCCCGGAAGGAACTCGAAGCCAAGGTCACCTCGCTCATGAAGGTCACCCAGTTCGCCGCCGCCGGCGACCTGACGATCGATGTTCCCAGCCTCGGCTCGGACGATATGGGCAAGCTGGGCGACGCACTCTCGGTGATGATCGCCAACCTGAAGAACATCATCGGCCAGGTGATCGAGTCCGCCAGCCAGTTCGCCGAAGGGTCGCGAGTCGTCGCCGAGAGCGCGAGCTACCTGAGCGAGTCGTCGCAGAACCAGGCCGCCACGGTCGAGGAAATGTCGGCGTCGATCGAGCACCTGAGCAAGGCGATTCTCGAGATCAACCAGAACTCGTCGTCGGCCCGCGAGCTGGCCGAGCGGACGTCGCAACTGGCGAAGCAGGGGGGAGAATCGGTCGACCAGGCGATCGAGGCGATGGTCCTGATCAAGAAGTCGAGCGAGCAGGTCAGTGATATCATCCAGGTGATCAGCGAGATCGCCAGCCAGACAAACCTGCTGGCCCTGAACGCGGCGATCGAGGCCGCCCGCGCCGGCGAGCACGGCCGGGGGTTCGCCGTGGTCGCCGACGAGGTCCGCAAGCTCGCCGAGCGGTCGCGAAACGCCGCCAAGGAAATCACCGCCCTGATCAAGGAATCAACCAGCCGGGTGGCCGACGGTGCCCAGCTTTCCGAGAAGGCCGGTCAATCGCTCGCCCGGATCGTTCACGGGGTCGACGAAACCGCCGCCAGCATCGCCAAGATCGCCCGGGCCACGCAGGAGCAATCCGAGTCGGCTTCCGAGGTCAGCAAGGCGATTCAGGACGTTTCGAGCATCACCGAAACCTCGGCTTCCAGCTCGGAAGAGCTCTCGGCCAGTGCCGAGGAGCTTGGCGCGCAGGCCGCGGCGCTCAAGAATGTCATCTCTGGCTTCAAGGTTTGAGAACGATCACGCGCGAATCATCCGAGGATGTCGCCGATCCGTCCCGTGGAGTCTCTCGAAGATGCAAGGCGGCGATCTCTCCGAGGAGGTGTTCGCGAAGTTCCGCGAATTCATCTACAAGGTCGCCGGGATTCAAATTCCCGAGACCAAGAAGGTGATGGTCGCCAATCGCCTCCGCCGACGGCTCAGGGCCACGGGAATCGACGATTTCGCCGGCTACTTCACGTTCCTGACCTCTCCCAGCGGCCCGCTCGAAATGCCGCTGTTTCTCAATGAGTTCACCACGAACGAGACATATTTCTATCGGTATATCCATCACTTCGACTGGCTGAACGAGGAATTCTTTCTCCAGATCGCCGAACAGGGGCGACTTCGCAAACGGCCTCGAACACTCCGGATCTGGTCGGCCGCGTCGAGCACCGGCGAAGAACTTTACTCGATCGCGCTGCGGCTCCAGCCGCTCCGGCAGCTATTCAGCGGCTGGACGATCACCTTGCTCGGCACCGATCTCTCGACCGCGACCCTCGATTCAGCGCGGGCCGGGGTTTACGACGAGCGGGCGGTCCGCCATGTCAGTCCGCCCGAGCGGACCCGCTACTTCGATCACGACCCCAGGACCCAGCGCTGGACGATCAAGGAAGAGATTCGCAACCAGACAACCTGGAAATCGCACAACTTGATGCGACCATTGATCGAAGAACCCTTCGATTGTATCTTTATCAAGAATGTGTTGATCTACTTCGACACCAAATCGAAACAGGCCGTCACTCGACATCTGCTCAAATCCCTGGCCCCGGCGGGCTACCTGGTCGTCGGCCCGACCGAGGGGATCTACAACATGCTCGAACCGCTCGAAAAGCGGCGGCCCTGGCTTTATCAGAACGCGTCGCATTGACCGATTCTCACGCAATTCGCGGAGGCATTCTCTCC
>JAJYCH010000262.1 GCA_021778575.1 Planctomycetota bacterium | reverse complement strand
TCGCCCGCTAACCGCAATAATCGCCAAGACCAGCGCAAGTTGTCAATTCGTTACCCTTTCTCGGCGGCGTTGTACTTAGCGACGCTCTTGTCCTGCTCGACCTTCGCGGAAGCGAGCATCGCGTCGAAGGCATCGAGCAGGTCGCTCGAAGCCCTTGCTTGCGGTGGCGGCTCCGATCTGGCGGATCTTCGGGAGTCGGGAATCATGTTCCGGCCCAGTGTCAGGCAGGCCCGGAGCGTCTCGGCGACTCGCTGGGAACCCTCTTCGTTAGCACACGTCGCGAAGCCGTCGAAAATCAGTCCGTCGTTGATGTTCAGGGCAACCGCATAAGCCTGCGCCTTGTCGAGCAACGGGTCAAAAATTCCCATCATCGGCGATGTAGGACCAGGCCGTCCTTGGGCGAGCGGTGGCTGGAGTTGTTTGGCCAGCCAGGACGTTTCCACGGCGACCCGCACCGGTGACGGAGCCAGCTTCGACCAGGCGTCGTCCCAGCCATGTCGGCCCTTCGGCCGGGCAACTCCGAGCGGCGGGAGTTTGACGTCGGGCTCATCGCCGATCAAGAAAGTCAGCGGATCGAGGACGCGATACCAGTTCGCCATGGGGTGTTTGCTGCTGCGGAAGTAGCTAAACCCGTCCGACTTGACCTCCACATCAAATTGATTCAGGAACAGCTTCTTCCAGTCGATGGGCTTCACCGACCGGAGCACAAAGATGGTGCGGATATTGTCGTCGAGCTTTGTGGAGTTTCCGTCGGGTTTCTTCGCGAAGCCAAGAACGACCATCTGCTCGATCTCCCCGGAGAGTAGTAGCGATATCGCGGCATCATCGGCTCGGGTGGCCTGGATCTGGGCGGCCAGCTTCTTGATTTCCGGGTCCTTGAGCAACTCGCCCGGCCGGATGTCGATGGCAAGAATCGCATCGGACGACGCCGTGCTGGGGTCGAGCGGCGGTTGTCCCTGGAGGATCGGCAGGATCGGTTTCAAGCTCAATGGAGCTTGCGCCAGGGTCGATCCGCTCGGCCCTCGAAAGCCGGCGATCAGGAGTCCGACCAGGGCCAGGGTCGCGACGGTCAAGGCTCTGGAGGCACGACGCATCGGTGGATGTTGCAGGGCTTTGGGATCTCGGAGCATCTCGATTCTCCTCAAAAAAGTCCCTTGGGTAGGCAGAAACGGCCGAGCGGGCCAGGCGGCCGGCCTCGGCTCCTGGCGGAGCGCCAGGTTGGCCAGCGCGGTCAGATAAGGACGACGTCCCCCGGCCAGGGCGGCTCCCAGCGCGTCGGCCGCCAGCTCTTGCTGGAGCCTCAAGCGACGGGCCAGGGCGTGCGCCAGCGGGTGATAGAAGTGCAGCGACAGGCTGATCTGCGCGAACAGACCGATCAGGTAGTCGCCCCGATAAATGTGGGCCAGTTCATGAGCCAGAACGGCCCGACGCTCGGGCTCGTCCCACTCGCTCCAACTCTCCGGAAGGATCACGGCGGGCCTCCGCCAGCCGATCAGCGCCGGGGTCGCCATTTCGGTCGATTCGCGGAGTTCGATTGGCTGATCGAGTCCAAGTTCCCCTCGGAGCATCGTGAAGGTTTCGATCAACGACGGATCATCAATCGCCCGGCTTCTCGACCGGAGCGAGCGGACCGCCCAGAGCCCCAGACCGAGCCGGAACAAAGCCCACGCCAGCCCGCCGAGGAACAGGCAGGCCAGCCAGGCAGGCCAGCGCCAGGTGGTTCGCGGGCCGGTCGAGGCCGGCTTCGCCAGTTCGCGACGGTACTCGCGAACGAAGTCCGACCAGGTGGGGGTCGCCGCCGGCTCGGCTTTCGGTAACGGTGCCGGTTCGATGACGGGTTCCGCCGACGCGACCATCTCGGTCGAAGGCCGCGCGGCCACTGGAGTCGGAGCCACGGGCTCGGCCAGATCGGGCGACCACCAGCGAGGCCAGGGCGAAACCGCCAGCGCCGTCACCCCGACCATCACCAGGAGCGTCGCCGAGCCAGCCAGTGCCGCGGCCGTCGGCCCTCGCCGCTTGACGACGAAAACCACCAGGAGCCCGACCAGAGCCAGCGCGGTGGCTCGGAGCGCAGCCCCCAGGATCATCCATCCCAGTTCATTCATGGCTCGGTCTCCCGGAGAATCTCGGTCAAGCGGGCACGTTCCTCGGGCGACAGCGTCTCCTGCTCCATCAACCGGACCAACAATTGTTCGCGAGACCCGCGAAACACCCGGTCGAGCAGGTCGCCCAGCAACCTCCGCGAGACGTCTTCATAAGTCCGATCGGCCCGATAGCGGAACGGTCGGTCGTCGTTGGTCGCGACCAGAAAGCCCTTCTCGACCAGGATCTTGATCTGCGTCGCGACCGTGGTGTAAGCCAGGTCGCGCGAGACCGTCGCCAGCGCGTCGCGAGCCTCGGCCGCCGTCAAATCCCCCTTCCCCCAGAAGACGTGCATCACTTCGAGCTCACGCTCCGTCAGCTCCTTCGCCGGAGGTCGCGCCATCATGGATTCTCCGTGGACATCACACGCCGAACCTCGACCACAACGGCCGATCGACTTCTTCGGTTTGGTTTTTTAGATTTGGTTTTATAGTAGCCGCCGGATTTGTCCTGTCAAGGACGAGTTTTTTCGTTGTCAGAGATTCATGGTCGCCTGCGGATTGCTCAGAAACCGCGAGTCAAAGTACAATCGCTTGATGAAAAGTCTTGAAGCGGGATTGAGTCTGGAGCCGACGATTGATGTGATCCGAGGCTCGAACATCGGGCGGCCCCCGGCCCTGGTCCGGCTCAAGTACCAGCGGATGAGTGAGGATCTGTTCGCGTTCTTCCGTGGAGCCGACCCCTTGTTCGCGGCGAACTGGCTGGGTCTGGTCCCGGTTGATCCCGGTCCTTCGATCGTGAGCTGCGGCGACCTGCACCTCGAGAATTTTGGGGCATTTCGCGCCGAGGACGGCAACTTTGTTTTTGATATCAATGACTTTGACGAGGCTCTCGTCGCTCCCTGTTCGCTCGACCTGATCCGCTGCTCGACGAGCATTCTGCTCGCGGCCGAGGTCTGGGATCTCTCGCCGATCCAGGCCACCCGGATGGTCCAGGGTTACCTCGACAGTTACCGCGCCTCGATCGCTGAACCGGAGTCAGGCGACGTCACCGGGCCGATCGAGGAACTGCTCGGCAAGTGTTCGCTCGGGACCCAGGCGAAGCTCCTGGATCACTTGACGAAGCTCGACAAGTCGGGTGATCGGGTGATCCGCCGGTCCAACGGCAAGCTCCCACCGATCGGCAAGGTCGAGGCTGCCGGCGTGATCGAGGCCGTCGAAGCCCATGGCCGGGCGCTGGGCCAGGCCGAGGCGTTCCAGGTTCTCGACGTCGCCGGACGGATTGCCGGGATCGGCAGTCTGGGAGTCAAGCGGTACGTGGTCCTGGTCGTCGGGGACGGCTCGACCGACGGCAACCGTTTGCTCGACATCAAGGCGGCTCGCCCCTCGGCGCTGATCGGTTGCACCGACGCTCCTCCCCCCGCCGCCTGGATCGACGACGCCCGGCGGGTCGTCGACGCCCAGCGGAGGCTTCAGGCCGAGCCGACGAAGGGCCTGGGTGTGATCCGCGTCGAGGGAGAGGATTTCCGGCTCCGCGAGCTGATCCCCGACGAGAACCGGGCCAAGTTCGACCGCTTCCGCCGCAAGCCAGCGAAGCTCCGCAAGGCCGTGGAGATCGCCGGGATCATCACCGCCCGCTCGCAGCTTCGAGGGACCAAGCTGGATGACGGCGTCGATCGGACCAGGGAACTGACCCAATGGGCGAGATCGGCCGCGCTCGACGCCGTGCTCGCCTCCGCCGTCCGATTCGCCAGCCGGACCCGAGCCGATTACAAGGTCTTCCGCAAGGCGAAGCTCGACCGCGAAATCGGCTAATCAACGGCCCGCAAGATCGCTGCCGCAAAGTGCCCGCCGAATCCGAGCGAGAGCTTGAGCAAGGCCCGAACGGATAAAGACTTGCCTATTTTTGAGATACCATCAAGATCACACCCGACATCGGGATAGTCCCGGTTCAAGGTCGGCGGGACGAACCCGTGCCGGACCGAGAGAGCCGAGATCGCCAGTTCGGCCGAGCCGGCGGCACCGAGCAAATGGCCAATCTGCGCCTTGTTCGCCGAGCACGCCAGCCGGTCGGCATGGTCGCCAAAGGCTCGCCGGATCGCTTGACATTCGAGCGGATCGTTGGCCAGGGTCGCGGTCCCGTGGACGTTGACGGCGTCGATATCGGAGGGATTCAAGCCGGCCGATTCGATCGCTCGGGTGATCACGCGAGCGAGCCCGGATGGATCAGGATTGAGTCCCGTCTCGTGGTAAGCGTCCGAGCCCAGCGCGCCGCCGGCCAGTTCGGCGTAGATATGGGCTCCGCGAGCCCTCGCATGGTCGAGCCGTTCCAGGACCAGGACCGCCCCCCCTTCCCCGACCAGAAAGCCCGATCGATCGCGATCCCAGGGTCTCACCGCTGATTTCGGGTCAGCATCAACCCGTGCCAGCGCCTTCATCCGACGGAACGCCGCCAGCAAGAGCGGTTCGAGCGACGCGTCCGAGCCTCCCACCAGCGCCAGGTCGCAAGCTCCTCGACGGATCAAATCGGCCCCCTGGAGCGCCGCGACCAACCCCGTCGCGCAAGCCGCCACGGGCGCGATCGATGGACCTCGAAAGTCATAACGACTCGCCAGCAAGCTCACCCCTGAGTTCGGCCACGAACGCATCCAGATTTCGGCAAGATTTCTGTCTTCAAATTGACCCGACCGAATCCGTTCCGAAACCTGGATCAGGCTCCGGACACACCCTTTGCTCAGACCGATGAGGATAGCCGAGCGATCCGGCTCGATCCCCGAATCCAGGACTCGAGCGTCGGCCATCGCCTCGTCCGCCGCCCGGATCAGAAACTCATGAGCCGGGTCGGAATCGCCTGCGATGGGCCGATCCCAGGCGACGGGGAAACCGGCATGTTCCGGGATGTTCAACCAGGTCGCGCCTGATTTTCGCTCGCAAAGGTTTGTCCACGTCGTCGGTCGATCGAGGCCGAGGCTGGTGACGAGACCGATTCCGGTGATGACGACTGGTTGATTCACTCTCGGACGATCGGCGTCCAAATATGTAGGGCTTACGAGCTTCATCAATACAATCGCGATTGGATCACTGCGTTAACACGGTTTCTTCGGGCTGATTGCTGAAAGCTGACCGCTGGCCGCTCGGGACGAGCCCGAGCGTGTCAAACAACGCCTGGTCGCGGTCGACGCCGGGGTTGGGTGTCGTCAGCCGCTTCTCACCGGCGAAGATCGAGTTCGCACCGGCCAGGAAGCAGAGGGCCTGGTCGGTCTCGGTCATTCCCAGTCGGCCGGCGGAGAGGCGGACCATCGAGGTCGGCATCAGGATTCGCGCGGTGGCGATCGTCCGAACCATGTCCCAGATCGAGACATTCGGTCGGTCGGCCAGCGGTGTCCCTTCGACGGCGACCAGCGCGTTGATCGGCACCGATTCGGGCGGCTCGGGGAGGTTGGCCAGGGTGTGGAGCAGGCCGATCCGGTCGTCGTCGGACTCGCCCATGCCGACGATCCCACCGCAGCAGACGGTGATCCCGGCCTTCCGGACGTTGGCCAGCGTGTTGAGCCGGTCGGCATAGGTCCGGGTCTGGATGATCCGGTTGTAATATTCTTCGGAGGTGTCGAGGTTGTGGTTGTAGGCGTCGAGCCCGGCGTCCTTCATCCGCTCGGCCTGGCTTTCGGTGACCATCCCCAGCGTCGCGCACGCCTCCAGCCCCAGCTCCTTGACGCCTCGGATCATTTCGAGAACCCGGTCGAACTGGCGGTTGTCCTTGACCTCGCGCCAGGCGGCTCCCATGCAGAATCGCGAGGCTCCCGAAGCCTTCGCCGCCCGGGCGTTGGCCAGAACGGCCTCGACGTCCATCAGCGGCTCGGCCTCGACGGTCGTGTGGTAGCGAGCGGCCTGTGGGCAATAGCCGCAATCCTCGGGACAGCCGCCGGTCTTGATCGATTGCAAGACGCAGACCTGCACGCTCGAAGCGTCGTGGTGAGCCCGGTGAACCTCCGCCGCCCGAAAAATCAGATCGAGCACGGGAGTCCGATAAATCCTCGCCACGTCATCAAGCGTCGGTCTCGCCGTCATCGCAAACCTCATCAAGGACTCAGTCGGGGGAGGACTCGGGACTCGGGACTCGGGACTCGGGACAACTTACGAAGAAAAACTACGTCGGGCCGACCGGCAGAGGACGAAGACGGCTCCGCCGCCGAGGGTCGAGGTGACGAGGTAGGCGGGCAGTCCCCAGGCTTCGGCTTTCTCGCTATCGGCTCGTTCGGGGATGTCGAAGAAGCCGTCGGTCGGCTCCTTGGCGGCCTGGGCCGAGGCATTCGAGCTGAAGGCCGAGAGGGCCAGGGCCAGGCTCAGCCCGAGGGCGAGCGGGGCGAGCAGTCGCGAGGCGGATCGGATCGTCTTCATCGGTCGCGCTCCTTGACGGGTCGTGGTCGTTTGGGGGCTTCTGGGGTCATCGGCAGCCATTCGTTGAGCGGTCGGACACGGCGTCGGAAGGCGGCTCGGGCCATGGCGACCGCCTTCCAGGCGGGGCCTCGGGACCGGAGGTGGGCGACGTAATCATCAAGCCCGACCGCCCAGAACCGATAGGCGAGGTTCCGGAAGACAAACGCCCCCTCCCCTTTGGGAAGGCCGAACTCCGGGATCGACTCGGCGTAGGCAAAGGCCAGGATCGCCCGAAACCCCGGCCCGAACTGCTCTTGCCACCGAGCCAGGCCGTCGAGGTCGTCGGTCGTCACCCAGTTCTCCCAGGGGCGTCGCCCGTTCGCGTCCTTCCCCTTC
>JAJYCH010000261.1 GCA_021778575.1 Planctomycetota bacterium | reverse complement strand
CGGCAAGGAGAAGTCCCTTGAGGATGCGGTCAACATCTGTATCACCGTTGCCCTGAAAGGCAAGGCACTCGACAAAAAATCGCAGCAGATGCACGACATGGTCGCCTATATCCATTCCCTTGGAAAGGCCCCGATGAAACACTCGTCCGGCTACTGATCCGAATCTGCCTCAGTATCACGAAAGAGGGCTGGAAACAGCGGACCCCTTCCAGTCCTCTTACTTTTTTTCGGCGTTCCTGCCTGCAGCAATCCACTAATATCCTCAACCCCGCAGCTCTCTGTATGCATTTATAAGACCGTTCGTCGACGAATCGTGAGACGATACCGTGCCGCCGCGGCCCAGTTCCGGCAGTATCTTTTTGGCGAGCTGCTTGCCAAGTTCAACTCCCCACTGGTCAAAGCTGTTGATATTCCAGATGATCCCCTGGACAAAGATCTTATGCTCGTACATCGCTATCAGGCTGCCGAGTGTATGGGGAGTTATCTTTCTGATAAGGATCGAGTTCGTCGGCCTGTTTGCGGGCGCTGGCTCGGTCGGGAAACCGGCTGACGTTCACTTCGATCTCACGCCAGGTTATCCGGGCCGGCCGCTCGAATTCCTTGATATGGGCGGTGTAATAGGCTTTCTTCTCGGAAAGGTCGCAGGTGACCTCGTTCTTGATCTCGCCGTTGAGAAACTGGTGAGCCATCTGGGTCTTGCGAAAGGCGATTTTCATCGCGTCGTAATCTTTGCCATGTTCGCGGAGCTTGATTCTCAACTCATGGACATTGGTTGTGCCATACTGGTTGTTCAAAGCAGGAACTTCCTCGGTTCTCCAGATGTTGTCGAGAAACTCGGTGAAGCCCTGTTCGGCCTTGGGGTTCTTCGCGATCTTGGAGCGAAATTCCTGGATGATCAGCCGTTCCTCGATCATCCGGTTGAGCATCATCGCGGCCACCTGGTTCTTGATCGCGCGAAATTCCGGCGAGTTGGGCGGGACGCCCTGGATCATCTCTTCGCTGGCCATCTGGCGCTTGACCGCCTCCTCCAGTTCGTTGATCGTGATGATCTCGTTGCCGACGGCGGCGGCCCGGAAGGTGATGTAACTCTGCTCTTTGATCGTCGGCGAATCCTTGAGCTTGATCGCGGACTCGTCATTGGTGGTGCGCCGGACCTGATCGTCTCTTGGTGTGGGGGCGGCCGGGAGATCGGTTACAGGCGCGGGGTCATTCGTGGCCAGGGTCGCGGCGGGTGGAGTCGGCGACGCCGGGGAGGACTCGACCTGTTCGAGAACCGGAAGTCCCGCCGGCGGCGGCTCGATCGCTCCCGTCGTTGGTGTCGCGAGCCCTGGGGGGGGCGACGGGATCGCTTCCAGCGGCGGCGGAGCGGGCAGACGGATCGGCATTGTTGGTTCGAGCGTCGAGGCCGGCGCGGTGGTCGTCGGAAGCTCGACCGGTCGGAAGTGGGGCGTCGTCGCCGGATCGAGCTGGGGTCGAGCGACCGGTGGGTTCGGCTCGGCGGAGCTCTGGAGCCTGGGGTTCGCCGGGACTTCGCCCGCTCGGGGAGCCGGCCGGCCCTCGCCGGTCGGACTGGTCGGAGGTCTGCCGACGGGCCGGGGCGAGGCCGGGGCGGTTCCGGAATAGGGCGCGGGTCGAGCGACGGCGGCCGGTGCCGGTGCCGGTGCCGTGGCCGGGAACGAAGTCCGGTCGATGGGATCGGTCGGAGCCGGGGTCAAGGGCGTGAATGTCGGCGGGTTGGGCCGATCGCCATAGCTCGGTAGAAACCGAGCCGGGGTGGTCGAGGCCGCAGCGATCGGCCTGGTTGCGGGACGACGGAAGAGACCGGCGATCCGACCGGTTCCAAAGCCGTGAGTGATCGACTGATGAATCGGGTCGATCGGTGTGAGCGAGACCGGCTCGTTCAGCACGGGCGGATTCGGTATCGCCGCGGCGGGCCCTGATCCGACGGGGCTGGTGGGAACCCGGTTCGAAGCCAGGGGCACGTCGATCGGATTGGCCGGAAGCTCGACGTTGTTGATCGAGTCGTTGAGCGACCGGATGGGTCCCAGACCCACTCCGGGCTGGCCGCTGGGATCGCGGACGGGAACAGACTGCGCGGGGGCTGAACCGGCGATGCCGGTCAGGATCAGTCCGATAATCCCCGTGACGATGCGACGGTCCATGGACGATCCTCCGTCCCATTCCTTCGGGAACCATTTGAGGGGTCGACCGCTCAAGCTGTGGAATCGTCTGGTGGGTCGAGCACGGGGGATTCCCGTGACAGACGGGCCTTGTCCTCGGCCGAAGCGCGTTCCTTCGCGGTTCGACCGATCGGCCCGGGGAGGATAGCCTCGAATCAAGGAGCCTGCAAGAGCGCTTTGAGGACCGGCGCGACGATCCCTCCCTTGGGAAATTTCTCCTCGACATCAAGGGGAACGTAAGCCGTCCGGTCGTCGACGACGCGAACCCGACCGGGGCGGCCCTTGGCCAGCGCCTCGATCCGTCGAGCGCTCCGGTAAGTCAGCACGGCGTATTCGTCCTCGACGTGAATCCGGGCCAGTTGCCAGCGCTCGGCCAGGACTCGAAGCTCGGCCTCGGTCAGCATGTTCTCGGCAGGCCAGGGCAGGGGGCCGAACCGGTCGACCAGTTCCTTCCGAAAATCTTCGAGCCGTTCCAGGCTCCGGATGCGCCCGAGCCTTCGATAGAGTTCGACCTTGACCTTCGGCCCCGGCACGTATTCCTTCGGGAGGTAAGCCCGCCAGGACAGCTCGATCGAACAATCGAACCGGGCGTTATCCGGCTTGTGGGTCAGGCTCTTGACTGCCGCTTCCAGGAGCGAACAGTAAAGCTCATAGCCCACGCTCTCGATGTGTCCCGATTGCTCGGCTCCCAGGATATTGCCCGCGCCTCGGATTTCAAGGTCGCGCAAGGCGATCTTGAACCCGGCCCCCAGCTCGGTGAACTCCTCGATCGCTTTCAGCCGCTTGACCGCGTTGGGAGTGACCGGCCGGTCCGATTCGAGCAGCAGATAGGCATAGGCCCGGTGCTTGTACCGGCCCACACGCCCCCGGAGCTGGTGGAGGTCGGCCAGACCGTATTTATCGGCCTCGTTGATGAAGATCGTGTTGACGTTGGGAATGTCCAGACCCGACTCGATGATCGTCGTGGCCAGCAAGATATCGGCCTCGTGACGGACGAACGAGAGCATCGTCCTTTCGAGTGCTTCGCCCCCCATCTGACCGTGACCGATGACGATCCGGGCTTCGGGGACGATGCCTTGAATCCGGTCCTTGATTCCCTGGATGTCGTGAATCCGGTTATGGACGAAATAGACCTGGCCGCCCCGGTTCAGCTCGCGGTTGATGGCCCGCTTGACGGTCTCGTTATCGAACCGGGTGATCCGGGTCTCGATCGACTTGCGGTCGGGCGGCGGCGTTTCGAGGTTCGAGATGTCGCGGAGACCCAATAAGCTCATGTGCAAGGTTCGAGGAATCGGCGTGGCCGAGAGGGTCAGAACGTCCACCGTCGCCCGGAGCGACTTGAGCCACTCCTTGTCCTCGACGCCGAACCGCTGTTCCTCGTCGATCACGACCAGCCCCAGATCCTTGAAGGTCACGTCCTTCTGGACGATCCGGTGGGTTCCGATCAGGATATCGACCCCGCCGATCTTGGTTCGTTTGAGAACCTCTCGGACCTCGGATTTGGGCCGGAACCGGCTGACGGCCTCGACGGTGAATGGGAACTCGGCCATCCGGGCCGAGAAGCTCCGGTGATGCTGTTCGGCGAGGATCGTCGTCGGGACCAGCACGGCGACCTGTTTGCCGCCATCGACCGCCTTGAACGCCGCGCGGATCGCGACCTCGGTCTTGCCGTAGCCGACGTCGCCGCAGATCAGGCGGTCCATTGGCTGGGGGCGTGCCATGTCATGCTTGACGGCGTCGATCGCCGAAAGCTGGTCGGGCGTCTCCTGATAGGGAAAGGCCGCCTCGAACTCGGCCATCCAGTGGCTGTCTTCGGCCGGATAGGCGATTCCGGGCTGACTCGCCCGCGCCGCCTGGATGTCGATCAGTTCGCTGGCGAGGTCAACGACCGCTTCGGCGACGCGCTTCTTCCGCTTCTCCCAGGCCGAGCCGCCGATCTTCGAGAGCGCTGGTTCTCCTTTGCCGCCGCCGACGTATTTCTGAACCAGGTCAATCTTGGCGATCGGCACGAACAGCTTGGTCATCTCGGCGAATTCGAGGAGCAACGTCTCCTCGTCGTGGTCGTCCGACCGCTTGACGAGCTGGAGCCCGCGATAGCGAGCAATCCCGTGGTTGACGTGAACAACCAGATCCCCCTCGTTGAGGTCGAGGAAGCTATCGATCGCTCGCGACTCGTACCTCCGGCGAGTGGATGGCCGACGAATATCGGCCCGGGCGAACAGTTCGTGATCGCCGATCACCAGGGTCTGGGCGTCGATCAGATGAAACCCGGCGCGGATTCGTCCGACCGTCAATTCGAGCCGTCCCGATCGGGCGATCTCGGTCTCGGCGAAGACCTCGCTCAGGCGCTGGACCTCGGCCGTGTTGTGGCAGGCGATCAGAACCTGATCGCCGCCGGAAGCGGCGTCGAGTTCGAGCTTGACCTTGTTCAACTCACCCGAGAACCGCTCGATCGACTCGATCCGGAGGTGACAGGTCGCTTCGAGCGAGTCGGCCGAGAGCGTCGAAAGCGCGATCGACGGATGCTTGATCAGGCGGGCGAACGTCGATTCGACCGAGAACATTCCTTTCGGATCTTCGAGCCGTCCCAGGTAATGACGGCCCTCGTCGCGGAGGTCATTGGGCTCGACCAGCGCGACCCAGGTTCCGTCGGGGAAGGCGTCGGCCGCGTGGCCGAAGCTCGTCGTGTCGTCGCCGTCAAACCGGGGGGCGACCGTGATGTCGATGGATTCGAGCTTGCCGAGCGAGCGCTGGGTCTCGGCGTCGAACGGACGGATTGATTCGACGTCGTCGCCGAAGAACTCGACGCGGACCGGGTCGGACGCGTCGGGAGCAAAGACGTCGAGAATCCCGCCACGGACACTGAACTCACCAGGCACCTCGACGACCTCGACGCGGGTCATCCCCTTGTCGATCAGCCAGGCTGTCAGTTCCTCGACCGGCACCGAGTCACCCACCTTGATCCGTCGCGACGACTTCGCCAGGATCTCGGCCGTGGGCACCGGCTGCAAGAACGCCTGGATCGGCGCGATGACGAACCGGGGGGGCGTCTCGCTCCGGAGCGCCTTGACCACGCGCAATCGTCGGCCGAAAACCTCGTCGGCCGGTCCGGCTTCCTTCGGCAGCTTCTCCCAGGCGGGAAGGATCTCGGGGGTGATCCCGGCGAAGGTGGCGACGTCGTCACGAAAGTCATCGACATCGCCCATGTGAGCGAGAACGACGACCAGAGTCTTGGGCGCATGAAGCCCCAGCCCCGCCACGGTGAGCGGTCCCGCCGAGCCCCAGGCCCCGTCGATCGTGGCGCTCCGGCCGTTCTTGAGCGCCGCAAGAGTCTCGGGCAAGCCCGGAGCGCGCTGAATCCAGCGGGTGAGGTCTTTCAATTCACGAGGAGGCCCGAGCGGCTTGGTCGTGGTGGTCGAGGGTTGGGACATGAGGGACGCTCGAAGTGAGGAGACCGGCCATTCGGAATTCTAGGCAAAGCGAGCGAGGACGACCAGCAATCGAAGCGAAGAGAGACGGTTGAGAAGACCCGATTTGCCCGTAGGTTAGGGCTTGCCCTGCCGGTCCTGATTCGATCGGCAGGGCAAGCCCTACCCTCCAGGAACCCCGTTAACCAAACCATTGATCGAGCCGGCGGTTCAACTCCTCCGCGCCGGCTTTGCGTGTTTCGCGGTGGGAGAGGGAGGCAATTCGTGAGCCGGGTCATGACGGATTGAAGCAAGCCGGTCGATGACGGCAAGGAAATCGCTGATCTCACACGGGAGATCCAGGCAAGCGCTGGCTCCGGCCTGTCGGGCGCGGATCACGGTCTGGCGATCGGCGAACCCGAGTAAGGCGAGAACCGGGCGTGTCCGGGCGAGATTCGCCAGCCGGGTCGGCCAGTCGGGTTCGAGGACCGGGACATCCCAGGCGATCGGCAGAGCGGAAGCCGAGTCGAACGGGTCGGCCACCGGCTCGACCGCGTAGCCCCCTGACCGCGCGACTTCCACCCAGGTGGCCCGCGTCTCGAAATTCGAGCTGGCGATCGTGACTTTCGGTCGGGGGCCGGTGGTGGGGCGCGGACGGCGCTCGACCAGCAGCGCTTGCCGCCGGATGATTTCGCTGGCCGTCGCCTCGGGGATCACGGCGTCGACCAGTCTCGACCAACATTCTACATCGACATAACGGGCGTGAGGTCCGACACAAAGGACGACCCGGGGCATCCGTTCGGCCCGCGACCGGAGCCGGGCGACTCGCTGGGCATCGGTCACGCTCAGGGTCGAGCGATGAAGGACCAGGGCCATTGGCGGGGCCCGGTCGGTCGGCCAGGTTTCGGGCAAGTCGGCCGGGCAATCGAACCGGAGCGTGTCGCGTGGCAGGGCATCGGCGATCTCGACCACCCAGGGGTCGTCCAGGTCGCCCGCGAACCAGGTCGCTCGGTCGTGCCCGTTCATCAACCGGTCTCTCCCAAAAATCAGCCGCCACTTTGTGTTCAGGTCGACCGATTCCGTCGGGGACGCTATCAGATCCCCCAGGTTCGGGCAAGGCGACCTCCGCCGTCTCGCAGACCTCGCTTCACCCGGAACGTCGGAGCGAGTAAAATCCGTGACCTATGGATGAGCCGATCTTCCGCTACACGAAAACCTGTACGATCGCCGGTTGTTCCGAGGCTCCCCGGTTCAAGGTGGCCTCGGCCTGGAGCGATGGACCGCTCCGGGAGTGGAAAA
>JAJYCH010000260.1 GCA_021778575.1 Planctomycetota bacterium | reverse complement strand
CGACCAGAACGTCCTCTGCGTCTATTGCGCGATCGGCCAGCGAGCCTCTTCCGTCGCCAAGGTCATCGCCAACCTTCGCGAGAACGGGGCGATGGACTACACCGTGGTCGTCGTGGCCGAAGGCAACGATCCACCCGGTCTCGCCTACATCGCCCCCTACGCCGCGACCAGCATCGCCGAGCACTTCATGGAAGCGGGCCGAGATGTCTTGATTATTTACGACGACCTGACTCATCATGCCCGAGCCTACCGCGAGCTGTCGCTCTTGCTCCGACGGCCTCCCGGTCGCGAGGCATTCCCTGGCGATATCTTCTACATCCACTCGCGGCTCCTGGAACGTTCCACGCACCTGCGCGACGACCTCGGTGGTGGGTCGCTCACCGCGCTACCGATCATCGAGACCGAGGCTCAGGACATCTCGGCGTACATCCCCACTAACCTCATCTCGATCACCGACGGCCAGATCTATCTGTCGCCGACCCTGTTCGAGTTGGGGGTTCTCCCGGCCGTCGACGTGGGGAAATCGGTCTCCCGGGTCGGTGGCAATGCCCAACGGGCGGCCTACCGGGGGGTGGCGGGCGATCTCAAGCTCGCGTATGCCCAGTTCAGTGAACTCGAATCGTTCGCCAAGTTCGGCACCCGGCTCGATGAACAGACGCGCAAGGTCATCGAGCACGGCCAGCGAATCCGGGCGATCCTCAAGCAGCCGGAACTCGAACCGGCGTCCGTTCCCGAACAGTTGGTCATCCTCCTGGCCCTGACCGGCGGCCTGCTCGACGCGGTTCCGATTCTCAAGATGCGCGAGGCCGAGCAAGCCCTGAGGAAGTCGGTCGCCAACATCCCCGCCGAGGTCCGGCAACGCTTCTCCTCGAAGGACCGGCTCAGCGACGATGATCGCAAGGCGATCTTGCAAGCCGCCAGAACGGCGATCGCGCCGTTTCTGCCACCGCCGCCCTCCCAACCCGAGAAGAAATCATGAGCGACAGCCTGGCAAGCCTTCGACGCAAAATCGGTGGGGCGGGAGACCTGAAATCGGTGGTCCGCTCGATGAAGGCTCTGGCCGCCTCCAGTATCGGCCAGTATGAAAAGTCGGTCCTGGCGCTGGCGGATTATGAACGGACCGTGGAACTGGGTCTGGCCGTCTGTCTGAGAAATCGCCCGGAGGCGGCCGAACGAGCCGGGAAGAACCGGTTGACATCGAATGGGGTGAGGGCCATCGTCTTCGGGTCGGATCAAGGGCTGGTCGGCCAGTTCAATGATGAGCTGGCGGATTTCGTCGCCCGGACGCTCGGGCCACTGCCCGGCGAGAAGAAGGTCTGGGCTGTCGGTGATCGTATCCGAGCAAGGCTGGTGGATTCTGACCTGACGCCGGTGGGACTCTTTTCCGTGCCGACCTCGGTCAATGCGATCACCCGGCTGGTCGGGGAGGTCCTCCTGGAGAGCCAGCAGAATCAAGGCAGCGGAGAGTCCGACCAATTTTATTTATTTCATAATCAACCCAGGTCGCGGGCGACCTATGAACCGGTCAGCCGGCAATTGCTCCCGCTCGACGAAACCTGGGCGCTCAAGCTCGCCCGGCTCCCCTGGCCGACCGGCAAGCTCCCCGAAGTGATCGGTGCTCGCGAGCAGACCTTACAGGCATTCCTCCGCGAATACCTTTTCGTCTCGCTCTTCAAGGCGTGCGCCGAATCCTTGGCGGCGGAGAACGGAAGCCGGCTGGCCGCCATGCAACGGGCCGAGAAGAACATCGATGATCAACTGGAAACCCTGAACCAGAAGTTTCATCGCCTCCGCCAGTCGTCGATCGATGACGAATTGTTCGACGTCGTTTCCGGCTACGAATCCCAGGCCTCGAAGAAACACACTTGATCGACCCTTCAAAGAGGAGTTTGCCGATGCCGCTGACCGAACTCGCGAAGGTCGCCCTGACGCCGGAACAGCTCCGGAAGATCGATGCGTACTGGCGGGCCGCCAATTACCTGTCCGTCGGCCAGATCTACCTCTGTGATAATCCCTTGCTCCGGGAGCCGTTGAAGCTGGAGCACGTCAAGCAACTGCTCCTGGGGCACTGGGGCACGACACCGGGCCAGAACTTCATCTATGCGCACCTGAATCGGGTCATCAAGGAACATGACCTGAACATGATTTATATGTCCGGTCCCGGCCATGGTGCCCCGGCCGTGGTGGGCAACGTCTACCTCGAAGGCAGCTATAGCGAGATCTATCCCAAGATCGGCCAGGATGAAGCCGGATTGAAGCGGCTGTTCCAGCAGTTCTCCTTCCCAGGTGGGATCTCCAGTCACGTCTCGCCCCAGACACCGGGGTCGATCCACGAAGGCGGCGAACTGGGCTATTCGGTCAGCCATGCCTTCGGCGCCGCGTTCGATAACCCGGACCTGGTCGTCGCCTGTGTCGTCGGCGACGGCGAGGCCGAGACCGGCCCCCTGGCGACCGCCTGGCATTCCAACAAATTTCTCGACCCCGTCACCGACGGCGTGGTCCTGCCGATCCTTCACCTCAACGGTTACAAGATCTCCGAGCCGACCGTCCTGGCGCGGATCACCCACGAGGAGCTGGAGAGCTTGTTCGTCGGCTACGGCTGGACGCCCTACTTCGTCGAAGGGGTCGACCCGGACAAGATGCACGAGGAAATGGCGACGACCCTCGATCGCGTGGTCGAACAGATCCAGCAGATCCAGCACCAAGCCCGGATCGAAGGCAACACCGCGCGCCCTCGCTGGCCGATGATCGTCCTGCGATCGCTCAAGGGGTGGACCGGGCCGAAGTTCGTCGATGGCAAGCCGGTCGAGGGGACGTTCCGGGCGCATCAGGTGCCGCTCTCGGTGTCGCCCACGGCCCCGCCCGAGCATCTCACGCAGCTCGAAGATTGGCTCCGGAGTTACAAGCCGGAAGAACTCTTCGACGAAGGCGGCCGGCTCGTGGCCGAACTCGCCGAACTCGCCCCCGAAGGACAACGGCGGATGGGCTCGAATCCCAACGCTAATGGCGGATCGCTCCTGCGGAAATTACGGATGCCCGACTTCCGTGACTACGCGGTCTCCGTCACGGCGCCGACGGCCGTCAATGCGGGCAATGTTCATGTTCTCGGTCCCTTTCTTCGAGATGTGATCCGGTTGAATGAAAGCCCGCGGAATTTCCGGATCTTCGGCCCCGACGAGACGATCTCGAATCGATTGGAAGCCGTGTTCGAGGCCACCAGTCGCCAGTGGGACGGCGAAGCCGTCGGGAATGACGAGTTCCTCGCCCCGGAAGGAAGCGTCATGGAGATGCTCAGTGAGCACCAGTGCGAGGGCTGGCTCGAAGGCTACCTGCTGACCGGGCGGCACGGACTGTTCAACAGCTACGAGGCATTCATCAGGATCGTCGACTCGATGTTCACCCAGCACGCCAAGTGGCTGAAGATGAGCCTCGAATTGCCCTGGCGGCACCCGATCGCCTCGCTGAACTACCTGCTGACTTCCCACGTCTGGAGGCAGGATCACAACGGCTTCACGCATCAAGATCCGGGATTCATCGACCACGTCCTCAACAAGAAGTCGGAGATGGTCCGCGTTTATCTCCCGCCCGACGCCAACTGCCTCCTGTCGACCATGGACCATTGCTTGCGCAGCCTGAATTACATCAACGTGGTGGTCTGCGGCAAGCATGATGCTCCGCAATGGCTGAGCATGGACGCCGCCGTCGATCACTGCACGCAGGGGATCGGCATCTGGCAATGGGCCAGCAACGATCAAGGCGGCGAGCCCGACGTGGTGATGGCGTGCTGTGGCGATGTTCCCACCCTGGAGACCCTGGCCGCCGTCTCGATCCTTCGAGAGCACTTGCCCGAGTTGAAGATCCGGGTGGTCAACGTCGTCGACTTGATGCGATTGGAGCCCGATACCGAAGGGCCTCACGGGTTGAGCGATGCGCATTATGATGCGCTCTTCACCAGGGATAAACACATCATCTTCGCGTTCCACGGCTATCCGTGGGTGGTCCACCGGCTGGCGTATCGCCGGGCCAACCGCAACCTTCACGTCCGGGGCTACAAGGAAGAAGGGACAATCACGACGGCCTTCGATATGACCGTACTGAACGACATGGACCGTTTCCATCTGGTGATGGACACGCTCGATCGCCTTCCGCGGATGGGAACCAAGGCGGACGACCTCAAGCGACAACTCGAAGCCAAACTCATCGAGCACAAACAGTACATCGACAAGAACGGTATCGACATGCCGGAGATTCGCGACTGGAAATGGAGCGTCTCCCCATGAACGCGCAACCACTGATCGATGCCGCGAGGTTGCTCGTCGCCGATGACAAGGGCTTGCTGGCAATCGACGAGAGCACCTCCACCTGCAACAAACGATTTGCCAGCCTGAGCATTCCCCAGACCGAGGAGACCCGCCGAACCTACCGGGAGTTGATCATCACCACGCCCGGCCTCGGCGAATACATCAGCGGGGTGATCCTGTATGACGAGACGATCCGCCAGAAGGCGAACAATGGCATTCCCTTCCTGGACATTCTCCACGAGGTGAAAATCATCCCCGGCATCAAGGTCGCCACGGGTGCGAAGGACATGGCCGGTCATCCCGGAGAGAAGATCACCGAGGGCCTGGATGGATTGCGCGACCGGCTCAAGGATTATTTTCGCATGGGAGCCCGCTTCGCCAAGTGGCGAGCGGTACTCACCCCTGGGAAAGGGAATCCCCAGTCGTGGTTGCATTGACGCCAATGCGCAGGCATTGGCTCGCTATGCCGCGTTGTGTCAGGAGTCGGGGCTGGTCCCCGTCGTCGAACCCGAAGTGCTCATGGATGGGGAGCATGACTTGGAGCGGTGCGGCGAGGTGACCGAAGAGGTCCTCCGGACCGTCTTCAACCAGCTTTACGCTCAAGGCGTGATGCTGGAGGGCATGATCTTGAAACCCAACATGATCCTTCCGGGATTGACTTGCCCCCACCAGGAAACCGTGGACGAAGTGGCCGATGCCACGGTGAAGTGTCTCTTGCGAGCCGTCCCCGCGGCCGTTCCGGGGATCGCGTTCCTGTCGGGGGGCCAGAGCGGCGAACTGGCCTCGGCACGTTTGAATGCGATGAATCTTCGATTCAAGTCGCGATTGCCCTGGGCGTTGTCGTTTTCGTTTGGCCGCGCCATCCAGCAACCGGCCCTGGGAATCTGGCAAGGCAAGGAGGCAAACGTGTTTGCGGCACAGAAAGCCCTGTTACATCGAGCCAGGTGCAACTGGGCTGCTCGCGGTCGCGAATACAAGGCCGAAGTTCCGAGTCCGACTTGAAGGACAGACCAAGAACGAACCGCTTCCCGAGGTTTATCTGGCGCGGGACGGTCTTGTCCTCGGACCGGCGAGCGGCGAGCGGCGAGCGGGTCGCCCGGAGCCTCGACGATGACGCGATTGAGGTGGTAAAAGGCGTCCCCGTCTTCGGCTCTGGCGACGAGATGGCGCAGAACCCGGTTGACGGCATGATCGGTCAGCAGAAGACGGTCGCAGGACGAGAGTCCCCGGAGGCTTTCCCCGTCGCCATATCGTTCGCAGGCGTCGAGGAACAGGGGATGATGTCGGGATCTCGGGCGACCAGCCGTCGGCAAAGCGGGTCGCTCGCGGCACGGCGGATGAACCGGCCCTCCTCCTCCCAATTCGTCATCCAGATTATTGACGATTTCCCCGATGGGACGCAGTGCATCAGGGCGCTGGTCACTCCGGGTATCGACTCGCGACCGTCTCATGACATCTTGAACATCGGACAAGTCCGCGAGGCCAATGCCCGATTGGCGTCACCGACGGCGCATCGGTTTCGGGCCGATGGCGCAGGCGACTGGTCATCCTGGCCAAAGCCGGCCTTCTGGTTCTCGGTCCCAGATCTCGTCTCGTGCCAAAGACTTGCGAAAAATCCTTGCACGGATGGCCTTCACCCACTGCAAACTCTGCTGGGGAAGTGCGGATTCGCCATGGTGTTGAGAAATTGAAACATGCACCAGCTGCGCACCAAATTGCGCACTAAATTCTGCAAAAAGTTCAGATAAGTCTTGCATTGGGTGACTGTGAGATCCTAGATATTGGCTATTGAAATCAACTTGTTAGTAGTGAGAGTCTATTTCGAAGTCGAAGTTGACGACGTTTTCACAAATAACTTTGAGAACAGCTTTAGATAAGTCCAGCCGATTTTCAACTGGGAGTGCGCCATGAGTGCGATCGGTCGTCAGGGTCTGGGAAATCGTCGCCGTCGGGCTCAAACTTCGAGTCGGGCCTCGAGGATATCGCTATTTGAGTTCCTGGAGGACCGGACGCTGCTCACGACGGTCACCGTCGGCGACATTGTGATCCCACGAGGAGCCAACGGTCCGGCGGTTGAATCGGGGACGTTGAACCCGGGGATCGCGGCGGCTGGCTACCAGATCGTCGGCACGGCCGGTGAGACTCTGACGTTCACATCCGACACATTTTCATCGAATTCAGGTAACTGGGATCTTTACGGTCCCGACAACCACGTCGTTGCCAGCGCTTCGTTCGGCTCGTCGTTCACGGCGGTCTTGCCGACCAACGGCACTTATAGCCTCGACCTTTTCGGCTCGAACACTTCGGCGGCGATCAATTATCAATTCGAGGTCAGCGAGACGACCGAGGCACCGGTCGCCGCGACGGGCCTGAACTCGCCGCAGAGCGGCAGCCTCGCCATCGCCGGGACGTCGACCTACACCTTCACCGCCCCCGCCGGCCAGCAGATCTTCTTCGACGTTCGCTCGACCCCGTACTTCAACTACGTCCTGACCGACCCGACCAGCAAGAACGTCTTCAACGTCAGCGGCAACTCTGACTCGGGCCCGTACACTTTGCCACACTCGGGAACTTATTCGCTCACGACGACCAACAACTCAGGCGCTC
>JAJYCH010000259.1 GCA_021778575.1 Planctomycetota bacterium | reverse complement strand
GGTTGGGGTCGTCGCAGACCTTCAAGACCTCGCGAAACTGCATCTCCTGGCCGAATCCATCACCGGTCATGGGCAGGTTGAGGAAGTCGACTCCCAGCTCGCGGGCGAGGGCTCGTTCGTCCTCGACTCCCGGACCGGGACGCTGAAAGTTGACGACAGTCCGCAGACCATAGTCGCGAACCGCCTGCCGGAGCTGATCGCGGTTCAATTGACCGCTCCGGTACAGAACCCCGCGCTTGACCTCGTCGAAATGATCCCAGACGAGCCGATTTCGCCGGGTTTCGACCCCGAGGTAAATCGAGGCCGCAGTCACCCCGAGTAGAACCAGGACGATCCCGATCCGCATGATAAGCGTCCCGCTTCCGGTAAGTGGAGAAGGCCCAAAAGGACGACGGGAAGCGGTCGAAAGTGGTGCCGGATCGAGTGGGGCGAGGTTCCAGCCGTCGCGTCGGGGCGGATCGTAAAAGACATCGCCGGGAGGGTCAACCCGAATCGAATCGTGGGGGGGGTTCGGACAGGCCCGACGAGTTTTTTGGAGGGACCGCTTGCATTCCGGAATTGGATCTCTATACTGATCCTTACCTGAAGCATTCGGGTGTCAGTCACAATTCGACCGGAATGGGCAAGAGTCCCATCTTTCCGGCTTTCGGGCGGGAGTAGCTCAGGGGTAGAGCACCACGTTGCCAACGTGGTTGTCGTGGGTTCAAATCCCATCTCCCGCTCCATTTTTTTGCATACCGGGCTGGCGGCTTACGCTCGAAGCGCGTCGGGTGCGTGGTGGCGGCCCAAGCCATCCCAGCCGGATGCTTCGAAGGAATGCTGTCGATGAGCACCGGGGAAGTTCTCGAAACTCCTGCCGCCACCGAAGTCACGGACACGAAACCGGTCGAAGCCAAGAAGCGGCTTGATCTGGACGTGAAGATCAGTGACGTCGGCCCCTGCAAGAAACATCTCAAGGTTTCGATTCCGCAAACGGATATTGAAACACACTTCAAAGAATCCATTGGCACGATGGTCAAAGAAGCCATCGTCCCGGGTTTCCGGCCTGGCCACGCTCCCCGGAAAATGGTTGAGAACCGGTTCCGCAAGCAGATCGCCGGCCAGGTCAAGCAGACCCTCCTGATGGCCGCGCTCGAGCAGATCGACGAGGATCACAAGCTCAACCCGATCTCGCAGCCGAATCTCGACATCGACGCCATCGATCTGCCGTCCGAAGGTCCGATGACCTTCGAGATGGAAGTGGAAGTCCAGCCCGAATTCCCGCTGCCCAGCTACAAGTCGCTGACCCTGCAAAGCCCGGTCAAGACGGTGGCCGAGGCCGATATCGACGCGCAGGTGAAGGCGTTCCAGGAGCGTTACGCTCAGCTCGTCCCCAAGCTCGAAGGCACCGCCGAGGTTGGCGATTACATCACCGCCGACCTGACCTTCAGCCTCAATGGCAAGACCTACAACCAGGCCAAGGAAATCCAGTTCCGCCTCCAGTCGGAACTGCGATTCCAGGACGGCACGGTCCCGAACCTCGAAGCGGTTCTCGTCGGCGTCCAGCCCGGCGATGTCAAGGTTGCCGACGCCAAGATCGGCTCGTCTTCGCCCGACCCGGAACTTCGGGGCGCGACGATGCAGGTGTCCTTCAACGTTCTCGACCTGAAGAAACTCCGGCTCCCCGAGCTGAATACCGAGTTCTTCCTGTCCACCGGGTTCGAGAATCTGGACGATCTCCGGGAGGCCCTGCGAGGAGTCCTCGAACGGCGTTACGAATCGCAGCGTCGTCAGGCCGTCCGCGATCAATTGCTGACCAAGCTGGTCGGCGAGACACCGTTCGACCTCCCGGCCGACCTGGTCTCGCGGCAGGAAAAATCGACGCTTCGCCGCCTGGCGATGGAGCTTCGTCAAGGTGGCCGGAGCGACATCGAGATCCGCGCTCGTGAAGCCGAATTGCGGGCCAACGCCCACGAGACGACCCTCAAGAGCCTCAAGGAATACTTCGTCCTGGCGAAGATCGCCGAGGCGGAGAACATCACGGTCGAGCCGATGGACATGGATCTCGAAATCGAGATGATCGCCGCCCGGACCGACGAGAGTTCGCGACGGGTCCGCTCTCGGATCGAGAAAGATGGTCTGGGCGAAGCGCTGGCCTCGCAGATCCTTGAGCGGAAGACGATCGACAAGATCCTCGAATACGTCAAGCTCGAAGAAGTTCCGCTCGTTGAAGACAACACGGTCGAGACGCTCGATCAGGCCGCGACCACGGCTCCCGAGGGTGTCACCGAGGAAGAGACCGCCTGATTTGATCGATCGGATCGGCCGACCGAATCGAACCAGCTTCCGCAGACGACCGCACTTCCACGGCCTGGCCCGACTTGCTCCCTGGTGACCCATCAGGAGCGAGCCGGGCCGAGTTCCCAAGGATCGACCGATGAATTACGAACACCCGCTCGACCCGCCCCGGCTCCAGCGCTATCGCGACATGTCTCGCCAGCGGCAGATGACGCTGGGCGACATGCTCCTGGAGAACCGGATCGTGTTCCTGGAAGGGGTCATCAACGACGCCTCGGCGAACATGGCGGTCATGAAGCTGCTGTATCTCCAGTTCGAGAACAAGTCGCAGGGGATCAGCTTCTACATCAACAGCCCGGGCGGCAGTGTCTATAGCACGCTGGCCATCTACGACACGATGCAGTTCATCGATTGCCCGATCGCGACGTATTGCATCGGGATGGCCGCGTCGGGCGCGGCGGTTCTGCTCGCCGGCGGCACCAAGGGGCGGCGGTACTCGCTCCCGCACTCGAAGATCATGATCCATCAGCCGTATGGTCAGGTCAGCGGTCAGATCTCGGACATCGAGATCCAGGCCGAGGAGATCATGGCCAACAAGCGGGACATCAACGAAATCCTGGCCAAGCACTGCGGCCAGCCGATCGAGCAAGTCGCTCGCGACACCGAGCGCGACCGTTACATGACGGCGATCCAGGCCAAGGAATATGGCCTGGTGGATGAGGTTGTCGGCCACATCCCGTCGGCCGAGGCCGCCAAGGGTCCCGTTTCTTGATCGGAACCACGCTGTTACGCCGCGTTCTGTACCTTCGAGCTGATCGCCACTCCTTCAGGGACGCATTCCCATGCCATTGATCCCGATCGTCATCGAGCGGAGCGGTCGCGAAGAGCGGGCGATGGATATCTACTCCCGCTTGCTCCAGGACCGCATCATCCTGCTCGGCTCGGCCATCGACGACCAGGTCGCCAACGTGATCGTCGCCCAGATGCTCGTCCTGGCCCACCAGGACAGCAAGGCCGATATTCACCTCTATATCAACAGCCCGGGTGGCAGTGTCACCGCCGGAATGGCGATTTATGACACCATGCAGTTCGTCCCCTGCGACGTCGCCACGTATTGCATGGGCCAGTGTGCCAGCATGGGCTCGCTCCTGCTGGCCGCCGGCGCCGCGGGCAAGCGGAACGCCCTGCCCCACGGGCGGATCATGATCCACCAGCCGCTCGCCGGGATGGAAGGCACGGCTACGGATATCTTGATCCACGCCGAAGAGTTCCTCCGGATGAAGAAGCAGCTCAACGGGATCTACCGGAAGCACACCGGCCAGACTCTCGAAAAACTCCAGGAAGACACGGACCGCGACCGGTTCATGTCCCCCGAAGAGGCCCGCGATTATGGTCTGATCGACCATGTGATCGAACGCGAGCCCAACATTCCGCTCAGCACCAACCCGATCCCCTGATCGGCATCGGCGGAAGAAATCGAATCAGACCGGGCCGAGGATCGCGCGACGCGGATCTTCGGCCCGTTCTCGTTCGAATCACCCCCTCGATTCACCACCAGCGGAGCGAGTCCAGTAGCGCTCGCAAGGCGTTGGTGGTTCGCGGGTTGGCGAGGAGGATGGTCGAAAACGGCACGAGCATCGACAGGCAAGCCAGCCCGAACATCAGGTGGGTCAACCTCGACGGACGCTGGGGGAACCGCGCGAGGGTCGCCTTCAAGTACGGCTTGAGTTCGCGGATGAGGATGTCGGGATCGTGGCCATAGGCCGAGATTCCCCCCGATCGGAGCCAACCGACGCTCTTGAGCGTCACGCCGACGCCACGCTTGGTATCCTCGAACCCGTGCAAGGTCGGCACGAAATGCCCCTCGACGTGCTCCAGCGCGTCGGCCACGGCGCGTTCGAGTTCGCCGGGGCCAATGTGGTAGATCGCCAGTCGAAGCGCCGCCGAACCCGCCAGCACGACCGACCAGAGCACCACCACCCCCAACCAAATCGTCCAGGCAACCGGTCCCGCCGGATCGCCGACCATCCGGCCCAGGACCGCCCGGCCGAATGGACCGAACGCAACCAGCCCCCCCAGACCGAACGTTAACATTCCGACGTCGACCGGCCCCGTGAGCATTCTCGGCCGAGTTCCGCCGTGGAGGATACAAAGTGTGTAGAAGTATCCCGCAAGCGGCGTGGCCGTCAGGACAATCTGCATCTCGGACGTCATGGTTCGTCTCGCGGCGAGTCGGTCGGCTCGACACCCCTCCGTGCCAGAACCGCAATCAGCGCTTCGTTAGCCTCCGGGAAACGATACCTCGGCAAATCACCCGCCGTGACCCAACGGAACCCGGAATCCGCGTCGGGCTCGGTCTTTGACCCCACAACCCGACAGCGAAAATAGTCGAGTTTCACCAGCCCATGAGGGTATCGGTGAAGCGTTTGATGGACACGCTCAACGGTCTCCACCGCCAGGCCTACCTCCTCGGCGCACTCGCGGACGGTCGCCGCCTCGGACGATTCCTCCCCCTCGCACTTACCGCCGGGAAACTCCCAGAGTCCCGCCATCACCTGACCGTCGAGCCGCTGGCGGATCAGGTAAGAACCATTCCGTTCGATGAGGCCGATCCCGACGCGAATAGGACTGTCTTGATCGGTCGGTTTCAAGTCAGAAAGTCCTCGCGCCGGGATTCGGCCTCGAACGGTTCACGAATCAGATCTTTAGATCGACTTGCCTTCCTTGGCCGCCTCGATCGCGCGGCCCGGCGATCCCATGGCGTTGTAGCCGGCATCGACGTGAAGGATTTCGCCGCTGATTCCGCTGGCGAGATCGGAGAGGAGGAACATCCCGGCGGCGCCCACCTCTTCGCGAGTGATATTCCGCTGGAGCGGCGAGACCGCTTCATAAAGGCCCGCCAGTTTGTCGGAATCGCCGACGGCGGACGCGGCCAGAGTCTTGACGGGTCCAGCCGACAGACCGTTGACGCGAATCTTCTTCGGGCCCAGGTCATAAGCCAGATACTTGACGGCGGCGTCGAGCGCCGCCTTGCAGACGCCCATCATATTATAGCCCGCGACGACTTTTTCCCCACCGTAGTAGGTCATCGTCGTGATCGCGCCACCGTTGGGCATGACCTCGGCCGCGTAACGCGACACGCACGCCAGCGAGTAGACGCTGATATCCATCGCGGTCTTGAAGCCTTCACGGCTGGACATCACGAACGGGCATTTCAGGTCTTCAATCGGCGCGAAAGCAATCGAGTGGAGCACGAAATCAAGCGAACCGTAGGTTTCGCCGGCTTCCTTGAAGACCCGAGCGACGTCGGCATCGTCCTGGACGTTGCAAGGGGTGATCAGCTTGGCGCCGATCGGTTCGGCCAGTTTCCGGACCCGTCGCTCCATCTTTTCACCCGGGAGGTGGGTGAATCCGACCTCGGCTCCCTGGTCGAGCAGTTGCTTGGTGATCGCCCAGGCGATGCTGAAGTCGTTGGCGACCCCGAGAACCATCCCTTTTTTGCCCGTGAACAAGCCCATCGAACCGATCCTTCTCGAGCCCTGGCCGGGCTCGACCCAAAGTTTCGAAGCCGTGGAGGTATGCGCCTCGCCAATCGCCAGAGGATAGCGTGGCTGGCCGCCAGTCTCAACCTCACTCTCCAAGCTTATGGCCGGGGCGGGGCGGTATTTCCCTGGATCAGATCGAGCGAGAGGGCCGAGGCGCTGAGCTGCTGGTCGAGAGCCCCCCGGGCCTGGCCGAGAGCCTGGCGGGTGGCGGCTCCCATGTTCAGGCTCCGCCGCTTCATCTCGGGAGGGATGTTGCCGAGGCCGAGCGAATCGACCAGACCGAAGACCGCCTTGACCTGCGGGTCATCGGCGATCCCGTCACCGGCATTGGCGGGAAGGTCATCGGGTCGGACAGTGCTCGACTGACTGAAGGCGGGATTCCAGCGCTGACCAACCCGGACCCAGAGAGTCGACTCGACCGAAGTGCTCGCCATATCGGGAGCCATTTCGAGCCGGGTGACCACCGCGCCCACTCTCCCCTGTCCGGCGAGTTCCTGGAGCTTACCGGGCAACGGATCGACGGGAACCTCGCCCAGAAGCTCCTTCAACCCGCCGAGCGCCGCGTTCAAGGCCGCCCCGGCGGGAGGTGCCGCGCCCGCCGCGGGCTCGGGCAGGATCATCCCCTGATAGCGAAGGAGCCGCGCGCCAGGGTCATTGACCACCTCGGTCGCCGCCCGGCGGACGAGCCAGTGGGCATCGTCCTCGGGCTGGATCGGCAGGAGTGTCTCGATCGAGACCGGGGTCTCGGAGCTGACCGAGAACCCGCGACCTTCCACGGCCTGGACCAGGTCGGCCTCGGGCATCGACTCGACGTCGGGAAACGCCGAGAGCCAGCCGATCCGGAGTAACCGGTTGACCTTTCGAGGTTTATGATCGACGGCGCGCACTTCGGTCCGGTTCAGCTTGACCACCATCAGAGCCGATCTGGGCTTCGTTTCGGGATTTTCGAGCCGGGCGAGTTCGGCGTCGATCCAGGGAGAGATTCGGTCGGGCTCGGCTCCATTGGGGCGTCGTTCCCGCTTCCAGGCCGTCAGCCGATCGCGGCGTTGAAGTTCGGCCCGGCGGGTGATCGGGGCTTCGAGCTTCTCCCAGGCCACCAGGCGATCGGGCAGGTTCTGGGTGGCCCAGC
>JAJYCH010000258.1 GCA_021778575.1 Planctomycetota bacterium | reverse complement strand
TCACGAAGCAGCAGCGTGGTGCCGACGATCAGAAAGCCAATTGCCGTGGACAGAGCCATCCGCCCCGGAAATCGCAGAGTCCTGCCGTCCTTGAACCAGAACTCATCAATGGCGAGATCGAGTCCAAAGACATACTCGACAAGCGTTAACGACCCGATCGAGAAGGTCAACCAGGTACAAGTCCAGCCCGCCAGCCTCGAGAACCGCGACCCGTGTTGGGATCGGAGAATCCCGACCGCCAGACCCGCCAACACGAACCCCAGCGCCGTGTTGGCTTTCATCGTCGCATGCCCGGCGAAAAGGCTCTTGAGGATCAGCAGGTCGAACCACCAGCCGACAAGAACCAGCAGACCGACCAGGACCGTCGAGACCGCCGCCAGGTCGGCGCTCCGACGAGATCCCGAGACAAGTCGAGGATTAAGCCGGAGCGCTGGAGTGGGCATCATCGCCTCCAAGAGCAGTTCTAGCATTCGCTCCGACGCCCTGAGACGAAAAGATCAGGAAAGCAGGCAGATTCTCCAAACGAAAATGGCGACAAGACGCCGCCAGCCCCATGTAACATAGATCGTTAATGAAACTCAGGACGATGGCAAATTTCCGCGGAATTGAGAATCGGAATCCGCCTCTGATCCTACAGATTTTGATGAGTAATTTTATCTCTTGATTGTCCACAAGTCGTTGTCGGCAATCAAGCCACTCTTTTTGCGAAAGGTCTCGTCGTCCCCCCAGCGTCGAAGGCGTCTCCTGAAACGAATTGACTCGGCCGACCGACTTCCGTTAGCCTTGAGGAACCAACCCGCCATTCCCGATTGTCACCACTTGACCGACCAACCCAGCCTTCGTGCTGAAACGTTGCCCACGAGGCCACGATGCGCCCACTCGTCTCGCCCCGACCGCAGAGGATCGTCCGATCGTTCTCGGCGCTGGTTCTCGTCTGGCTGACGTTCGACGGCTCGACCGCCGTTGGCCAGGATGTCGACTTCGCTCGCGAGGTCCGACCAATCCTCGAAGCCAAATGCTTCGCCTGCCACGGACCGAAGAAGCAGCAATCCGACCTCCGGCTCGACGACCGATCACGAGCCTTTCGAGGCGGTGCCGAAGGTCCGGCGATCATCCCCGGCAAGGCCGTCGAGAGCCCCTTGATCGATCGGATCAGTCCCGACGCCGACCCCGAGGAGGCCATGCCTCCCAAGGGAGATCGATTGACGAACGAGCAGGTCGCCACGATCCGGAAATGGATCGACCAAGGAGCGAAATGGCCCGACGACGCGACCACCGGAGCCGGAAAACACTGGGCCTTCGTCCCGCCAACCCGACCGGCGCTTCCCAAGGTTCGCGACGAGCCATGGTCGCGAAACGCGATTGATCGCTTCGTCCTCGCCCGGCTCGAAGCGGACGGACTGAAGCCCTCCCCCGAGGCCGATCGGGTCACCTTGATCCGCCGCCTGAGCCTCGATCTGATCGGACTCCCGCCGACCCCTGAAGAGATCGACGCCTTCGTCGCCGACCCGGCCCCGAACGCCTATGAGAAGGTCGTCGACCGACTGCTCGCCAGCCCGCATTACGGCGAGCGCTGGGGCCGACACTGGCTCGACGCGGCTCGTTACGCCGATACCGACGGCTTCGAGAAGGACAAGACCCGTCACGTCTGGTTTTATCGCGACTGGGTCATCAACGCCTTCAACCGCGACCTCCCCTATGACCGCTTCATCATCGAGCAGATCGCCGGCGACCTCCTCCCGGGCGCGACCCAGGACCAGGTCGTCGCCACCGGATTTCTGCGGAACTCGATGGTCAACGAAGAAGGGGGCGTCGATCCCGAACAGTTCCGGATGGAGGCGATGTTCGACCGGGTCGAGGCGATTGGCAAGGGAGTCCTCGGTCTGACCGTCCAGTGTGCCCAGTGCCACTCGCACAAATTCGACCCGATCTCGCACGAAGAGTATTACCGCCTCTTCGCCTTCCTGAACAACGACGACGAACCCACCCGGGTCGTCTACACGCCCGACGAGAGCCGCCAGGCCGCCGAGATTCGCCGCCGGATCGTCTAGGTCGAGACCGCGCTCCAGCATTCGACCCCCGACTGGCGCGAACGGATGGACCGCTGGGAAGACGAGCGAAACCAGGCCCAGAAACCGAAATGGACCGTCGTCCAGGCACCGTTCGAGGATATCTCGACCGGCGGCCAGAAATATCTGCTCCTCCCCGACGGATCGTTCCGAGCGGCGGGGTATGCTCCGACCAAGCACACCGGCAAGTTCACGGCGAAGGTCGATCTGCCCCGGATCACCGCCATCAAGCTCGAACTGATGAACGACTCGAACCTCCCCGCGTTCGGCCCCGGCCGGTCGCTCTGGGGAACTTGCGCCCTGACCGATTTCAAGGTCGAGGCCGGCACGAAGGAGCGCAAGCCCGTCAAGATCACCCGGGTCTCGGCGGACTTCGAGCAAGCCGAGACGCCGCTCGAAGCCTATTACGACGACCGATCGGGCAAGAAGCGAGTCGTTGGCCCAGCCTCGTACGCGATCGACGGCAAGGACGAGACCGCCTGGGGAATCGACGCCGGCCCCGGTCGGCGGAATGTCCCTCATGAGGCGGTCTTCGTCCTCGAAAAACCGATCGAAGCGGCGGAACCGACCGAGTTGACCTTCTTCCTGACCCAGAATCACGGCGGCTGGAACAGCGACGACCTGATGACCAATAACCTCGGCCGGTTCCGGGTCTCCGTCACCAGCGAAAACGAACCCAAAACCGACCCCACCCCGGCGCTCGTCCGCGAGGCGCTCGCTGTCCCACGCGAACGTCGGTCGACCGCCCAGGTCGCGACGATCTTCGCCTACTGGCGGACCCTCATCCCTGAGTGGAAGGCCGACAACGACAAGATCGAAGCCCTCTGGAAAACCTATCCTTCGGGAGCGACCACCCTGGTCCTCCAGGCGAAGACCGAGCCCAGAACCACCGCGATCCTCAAGCGAGGCGATTTTCTCAAGCCGGGAAAACCCGTTCAGCCCGGCGTTCCCGCGTTTCTGAACCCACTGGCCAGCGGAGCCTCGCCCGATCGACTGGCCTTCGCGAACTGGTTGGTCGACCGAAGTTCCCCCACCACCGCGCGGGCGTTCGTGAATCGGGTCTGGCAGTCGTACTTTGGCACCGGCCTGGTCGCGACCTCCGAGGATCTCGGCACTCAGGCCGACTTGCCCAGTCACCCCGAACTCCTCGACTGGCTGGCCGTCCAGTTCATGGAAAGCGGCTGGAAGATCAAGGATCTCCATCGGCTGATCGTCGAGTCGGCAACCTATCGGCAATCGAGCAAGGCCACGCCCGAACTTCTGGCGAAGGACCCGTATAACCGCCTGCTGGCCCGAGGGGCAAGGCTCCGGGTCGAAGGGGAGATCGTTCGCGATATCCAGCTCGCCGCCAGCGGCTTGCTCAACCCAAAGCTCGGCGGCCCGAGCACCATGCCTCCGGCCCCCGAGTTCCTCTTTCAACCACCGGCCAGCTACGCCCCGTTCCCCTGGATCGAAGCCAAAGGAGCCGATCGCTATCGCCGAGGGGTCTACACCTGGCGGAGGCGTTCGACCCCCTACCCGCTGCTCTCGACCTTCGACGTCCCCGAAGGCAACAACGCGTGCGTCCGCCGGGTCCGCTCGAACACGCCGCTCCAGGCGCTCGTGACCTTGAACGAGACCCTGGCCATCGAAGCCGCCCGAGCCCTGGCCCGAAAAACCCTGGCCGAAGCAGGCAAGACCGACAGCGAGCGAATCACCTTCGCCTTCCGCCGCTGCGTCGGCCGGAAGCCTTCGGAACAAGAACTGGCGGTGTTGCTCAAGCTCCTCGACGACCAGAAGCAACGATTCGCCGACGGCTGGGTGAGCCCGTGGGAAGTCGTGACCGGCAGCAAGACCGACCGACCCAGCGACCTCCCCCAGGGGATAAGTCCCACCCAGTGGGCAGCCTTTACCGTGGTCGCTCGGGTGTTGTTGAATCTGGATGAGACGATTACGAAAGAATAAGATCTCATCACACGAAATCGACAAACGACCACAAATGACCGCATGACCTGAATCAGTGAAATCCGCTTGCGTCTGGCTCCCTTTCCACACGGGGAGGGAGTCGGAAGAATCAGACACAACCCTCCCCCACAAGGGGGGATGGAGTCAGAAAGTTCAGAGCAAGATCGGAGCCTCTCTCATGAATCCCTTCGAGCAAGCTCGCCAGTCAATCACCCGCCGCTGGTTCTTCCGGGAATGCGGCGTCGGTCTCGGTGCCGCCGCGCTGGGATCTCTCCTGGGCGAAACCTCGGCCCGAGCCGATTCGACCGATCCTCTGGCTCCCAGGAGCCCTCATTTTCCGGCGAAGGCGAAACGGGTCATCTACTTGTTCCAGGCCGGAGCACCGAGCCATCTCGACCTTTTCGATGACAAGCCAGAATTGCGCAAACATAACGGCACCTTGCCGCCTCCGGAGTTACTAAAAGGCTATCGAGCGGCGTTTATCAATCCGTCTTCCACTCTTCTTGCCCCCAAGTTCAAGTTCAGCAAATATGGCCAGTCGGGCGCCGAGCTTTCGGAGTTACTCCCGCATCTCGGCGAGGTCGTCGACGACATCGCGATCGTCAAGTCGATGGTCACCGACGCCTTCAATCACGCCCCCGCGCAGATCTTCATGAACACCGGCTCGCAGCAGTTCGGTCGGCCGAGCATGGGGGCCTGGACCACCTACGGACTGGGAACCGAAGGCCGCGACCTCCCGGCTTATGTCGTCTTCAGCACCGGTCAGAAAGGGACCAGCGGCGGCGCGTCGAACTATGGCTGCGGCTTCCTGCCCACCGTCCATCAAGGCGTGCCGTTTCGTGGTCAAGGCGACCCGGTCCTCTATCTCTCCAATCCGGCCGGGGTCGACGACGCAATGCAGCGAGCCTCGATCGACGCCATCGCCGAGCTGAATCGCCAGCACCTGGGAGCCGTGGGCGACCCCGAGATCGCCACGAGGATCAACAACTTTGAACTTGCCTACCGGATGCAAAGCTCGGCCCCCGACCTGATGGATCTGTCGAAGGAGACGCCCGAGACCCTCGCCATGTACGGGGCCGAGCCGGGCAAGTCGTCGTTCGCGAACGCCTGCTTGCTGTCGCGCCGGTTGATCGAGCGAGGCGTCCGGTTCGTCCAGGTCTTCCACGAAGCCTGGGACCACCACGGCGGTCTGACCAACGGCCTGAAGGAGCAGTGCGGCAAGACCGACAAGGCCAGCGCGGCCTTGATCAAGGACCTCAAGCGTCGCGGCTTGCTCGACGACACCCTGGTCATCTGGGGCGGAGAGTTCGGCCGGACCCCGATGGTCCAGGGGGGCAACGACGGCCGCGATCACCACCCCAACGCCTTCACGATGTGGATGGCAGGCGGCGGAATCAAACCTGGAATCACCCTGGGCAAGACCGACGAACTCGGCTTCAACGCCGCCGAGGACAAGGTCCACGTCCACGACCTCCACGCCACAATTCTTCATTTGTTAGGGTTTGATCATACCCGGTTGACCTACAAGTTCCAGGGGCGAGACTTCCGCCTGACCGATGTGAGTGGTGAGGTCGTGCGAAAGTTGCTGGCGTAATGGCCTTCGCCCCTGATGGCAAAAGCTTAATCGCCTCGGGACCGAAGGGCGTGGCGCTCTGGGATCTCCCGTAGGGCTTTTCAGCAATTCAAAGCCCCACCACGCACGCATGGTGGGGTATTGATCTTGTTGCGGTCTTATTCCTTATTTCAAGCTGGCTCGCTCGACTTCGTTGATTCGCTCGCGGACGTTGATCCGGAAGTCGGTAAGCTTCCGGCGGAGCGGTTCGAGCGTCCGGCTGGCCAGCTCGGCGAGAAAGAGTCGATTTCCATAGGCTCGTCGACGCATCTTGAGCCTGTTCCGACGATCGTCGAGTCGCATCAGCCGATCGAAAATCGGACCGTTCTTGAGCCGCTTGTGACCACTGAGTTCGTAGCCCCGATCGACGAGCATGTCAGCGATTCGGGATTCGGCCAGCCGGACCGCGGTGGGTGAGAGCTTGCGCCGCCACTGATTGATCAGGCTGAGATCAGGCGGTTGGTAAGTCGAGTTCTGGTTGTACCGGAGCATGGCCGGGTCGTATGGGAGGTCGAGAAAATCGCAAATCCGGCTCAGTTCACCCGGAGCATCGCTGATGAGATCCTCATAGCGGATGTCAATTCGTCGATCCGGAGCGACCTGATCCCGGAATTTTTCCCAGAGACGTTCAGCCTCGATCCAGGAGTCGACCCCGGTGTACATGTTGCCGGCCCAGCCGAGTTCGACCCGCGACCGGGCGACGTCTCGACCGTCTCGGACGATATGAATGAACCGAGCGTCAGGCCAGATCCGCAAGAGCCGGTCGAAATGTAGATGGACGGTGGACCCCACCAGCCGCTTTCCGTCGCGATCCCGTTTCTGTGCCAGAAAGCTATTCATCAATTGACGATAGTTCAGCCGGCGATCAATGGTGAACCGGCTGTCCTGGAAGATCCGGTCGTGAACCAAGCCTTCATAAAATGCGCCGAGGTCCGGCCAACCGGTTTCCGGGAGCTTCTCGACCATGTATTGCGATTCGTGGTGGAAGGCGAGTTCGGGATGATGATCGAGCATCAACCGGAGAAGCGTCGTTCCCGACCGAACCGAACCGACCAGGAAGATCGGGCTAACAATCGTCTCCGGGTCGTCATCGCGTTCGGCCGACCACCCGGTTGGCTCAGAAATAGTGCCGGGACGACAGCCATTGGCGACGGAGAAAATTCGCTCGTCGATCGTTCCGAATTTGCTTAACACCTTATCCACCCCCTGGTATCTGATCGTTTGCCAAGATGTCTTCGGTCTTGAGAGGGCATACGTTCCAAAGCCGTCGAGGAGAGAGAATCGACGTAAATTGTTCTGGTCGCTGAATCTCGATCAAAGAGAATCAGCTCAACGAAGGATTCT
>JAJYCH010000257.1 GCA_021778575.1 Planctomycetota bacterium | reverse complement strand
CAACGAGACTGTCCGTCGTGGTGACCACTCGCCGGTCGCAACGGAAAAACGATCTGACCCGCACAATCACTATAGGATGGTCAAGACGCCATCGTGACGACTGTCTCCATGCAAAGTATCATGGAGTCAACGCGTCATCGATTGCATTGTCTTATTGAGAAACACCGGGCACTTCTGACGTCTTTCTAGGCATGGATAGCACACTTGGGTGTAAGATGGCAAGGCTGCGTGTCGAGCAAATTCATCAACGAGACATTTACGGAAGCTTGACACGGACATCTCGCGGTTCGAATATTTGGGAACGCAGGGCGGTTTATCGGGTCGTTCCGAGACAACGTGGGAAACCCTTCCGCATCAGCGACTTGCTCCCTCGACGCTTCGATCTTAGCCCAGAACCACCGCCGCCTTCTTGACCTCCGCGAGATGGGCCTTGATCCGCGAGAGGAACGGCGAGAGATCATTTCGGGCCACGGTCGCTTCGATCAGGTAAGGGCCTTCGGCGGCCTCGGCTCGATCGAGGGCGAACCGCAGTTCGCCGGCCGTTGTCGCACGTTCGGCCGTGAAGCCCAGCGACCGGGCGAATCCCAGGTAATCCCAGGGGCGACGATGGTAGTAAGTTCGGGGCGAGTCGAGAGCTTCGAGCATTCCGTAAGAGTTATTGTTGAGCAAAAGAACGATCGGCCGGAGGCCGGCGTCCACCATGGTCGCGAGTTCGGTTCCCGTCATCTGGAACGCACCGTCCCCGACCAGCGCAAAGGGACGGCGACTCGGATCGGCGACTCCGGCCCCCAGGGCTCCGGGAATTCCGAAACCCATCGACGCATAATATCCGGGCGCGAGGAAGACGTCGGCTCGGAGTTCGAGACCGATGAACCAGCAATCGCCCACATCGGCGACAAAGCTATAAAGCGACTGGTCGAGGCCCAGGAGCAGGCCGATGATCTCGGCGACCTTCAAGGCTGATCCGGGCTCGGCAGCGACGACCGGCGAATCGGCCGGATGAGCAAATCGAGGCTGAGGACGCCGAGAGTCGGCCGGAAGCCTGGCGAGTTCCTCGACAACCCGGTCGATCGGCACGCGATCGTAGCGATGGTGGCGAACTCGCAGCAGATCAGGCTCGGCGGCGATCAAAGTCGAAGGATCGATCCGATCGGTCCAGAAGCCGGTATTGGTGTCGAACCGGAGAACCCCCAGGCTGATCACGCAGTCGGACCCGTCGAGCAACGCGCGGGCCTGCTGGTCGCCCAGCGCGCCCATGTAAACGCCGGCGAATTGAGGATGGCTCTCGGGGAACGAAGCCTTGCCGAGGACATCAGTCGCGACCGGCAACCGGAGCCGCTCGGCCAGCTCGACGACCTTCGCCGTGAGTCCGTGGCGACGCACGCCGACGCCCACGTAAAGCGCGGGACGCTCGGCCTTCGCCAGCATCGCTCGGATCTCGATGATCGCTTCTTCCAGCGCCGCCTCGTGAACGACCGGGGCGAACGGATCAGCCGCGATCGGTCCGATTGGCGCGGCGACGATCGAATGGACCCGGTCGCGCGGGATCTCCAGATAACCCGGCCGTTTCTGGCTGATCACGTTGCGCAAGACACGGTCGATGACTTCGGGGGCATCAGCCACATCGTCAAGAATCGCCGCGTCGACGGTCACCTCGCGAAAGACATTGATTTGACTCTCAAAACTCTTGACCACGTGATGGAGATAGACCTCGGGCCGACGCATGGCAACCTCGGGACCGCCGCTGATCACCAGCAACGGCGATTGCTCGGCATAAGCGCAGGCAACCGGATTGAGAAGATTCAAAGCCCCGGCGCCATAGGTCACCAGGGCCACTCCGAGCCCTTTGATCCGGGCATAACCATCCGCCGCGAACCCGACACCCGGTTCGTGCGAGCAGACCACCGTCGGCATTCCAAACGCATCCTGGACGGCATAGACCGGCAAGACGAAATCGCCCGGAATTCCGAACGTGTGATCGACGCCCAGCTCACGCAATCGAGTGAATAAATATTCAGTAAGGTTCATCGGTCATCGCAGAAAAGGTGCGTTCGCGCTTTCGAGTCCATGACTTTAGCCGAACGGTCGCTCCGTTCCCAGCATCCAAACCAGGCAATTGCCTCGATTCGCGAGTTCCGACACGATAGGCTCCGATGAAGGACTCTCTCTCGCCCAGTTCCCTCTATATGAGTTTTCGAGCCATGACTGATCGTGTGTGTCCGCCAATGTTCCGCCTTCTGATTTCCCTGGGATTGCTCGGCCTGCCGCCTCTCGCTGTTCCGTTCGCGAGCGGGCAAGAGTCTCGGAAGGTCGGCACGACCGATGACACGACGCTCCGGTCCGGCGATACTGGCGCGGCGGTCGAAGGACTTCAGCGCTTGCTCAATGCCCGCCTCAAACCTTCGCCCGAGCTGGAGGTCGACGGCGACTTCGGCGCGGCGACCCAGGCCGCCGTCACCCGCTTTCAGCGAGCCAACGGCTTGAGCCCGACCGGCCTGGCCGATCCAGCCACCCGGAAAGCCCTGGGACCGGTTCCTGCCGGCGAGCCGACGGTTCCATCACCGGAGAGTGTCAACTCCCGGACCACCCCGAAGCAACCGGCCGACTCGCTCAACGGACCACCGTTCACCACCTCCGCCACCTGGGCCATCATCGACGGAAAAACGGGCGCGACTCTCTGGGGCCAGAACGAGAATAAGCCGGTCGAGATGGCCAGCACTACCAAGATGATGACCGCCTTGCTCGTCATCCGGCTGGCCCGGGCTGATCCCAAGGTCCTTGACGAAGTGATCACTTTCTCGGAACGAGCGGATCGGACGGTGGGCTCGACGTCCGGCGTCAAGACTGGCGAGAAGGTGACCGTCGGTGAACTTCTCTATGGCCTGCTTCTCCCCTCGGGCAATGACGCCGCCGAAGCGTTCGCCGAACACTTCAATGCTCGGTTCGCGCCCGGATCGGGCTCGACGACTGCCGTTCCTCCGGTGATCGCGAATTTCGTCGCCGAGATGAACCGGGTCGCGGTCGAGTTGGGTCTGCGCGAGACCCACTTCACCAATCCTCACGGATTGCCCGCCGCCGATCACAATTCGAGCGCGCGTGACCTGGCCAGACTCGCCCAGGTGGCCATGCTCGACCCGACCTTCGCGAAAATCGTCGCCACCCCGCGCCGAGGGGCCACCTTGATCGATTCCGCTGGCCTGAGCCGTAACGTGGTCTGGACGAACACCAACAAACTTCTGAATACCGAGGGATACGACGGAGTGAAAACCGGCACGACCACCGCCGCCGGTGCCTGTCTCGTCGCCAGCGGCCGGCGCGACGGCGATCATCTGATCGTCGTCATCCTCGGAGCCCAATCATCGGACGGACGCTACGCCGACGCCCGAAATCTCTTTCGCTGGGCCTGGCGGCAGCGGGGGCATCAGGAAACGGAACGGAAATAACGAACCCAACCGAACCGTTCACAAAGAGGACGGCAAGGGGGCAGTTTTCCGTAACCCCCATCCCCAAAACAAGATAGATCGGCGGACTGGTGTTACCAAGTATTGCCATCCCTGCCACTCTTGTCGTTCTTAGTTCGGGAAGTTATTCGCCCACTGTTCCTAAGAAGGGAATTCGCTGCCCTGAATCTCTCTTCTCTGACTCCGCGTGCATGGCGTCTTGGTGGTAAATTCCGACGCTTTCGCCCGGATTTGTTCACCACCCCGGAATCGATCAAGAGCCTTCACGGAGACTTCTCGCATTAGAGAGTTTCAAGAACCAATTCAACGACACCTGTCAGGGCAGAGTTCAACGACCGCGTGATTTCGCCAGCGAGGACGCTTCGATCGCGATGTTTCCAAAAATTATCTGAAAAATCGAATTTTGGGGGTGTCACGTACTTTCCTTCGACCACTATTTCAGGATATATATGATCTGTCCGAGAAATTCTCGGGTTCTTTACCTCGATGTTTGATGAAGATCACCGACAGGTGATTTCATCGGTCAAAGAACAATCCGGTTTTGCTCTCCCCGCTTCCGGATTTGCTGACGCACTCCTCGCCGTCTTGTAGTTTCTTTTAATCTGGTCTTACGAATGGTGTGGATCTGGATCGACACGATCCCGGCTCCATGGCATTTCGTCCCGAGGAACGGTCCCAACGGTATCCCCATTCCGTTAACGTTCCTTGTCGCTCTTTCCTCTCTTCATCTGTCCTTGGCCTGGTTAGGAGAATTTTGATGCTGAAGTCCGTTCGTGGCCACGCCAAGTCGCGTGGTTTTACCCTGATCGAGCTGTTGGTGGTCATCGCCATCATCGCGGTGCTGATTGCACTGCTCCTTCCGGCCGTCCAGGCCGCCCGTGAAGCCGCCCGACGCGCTCAGTGCGTCAACAATCTGAAGCAGCTCTCCCTGGCTTGCTTCAATTACGAGTCGGCCCAGGGTGCGTTCCCGATGGGCAACCGCTACATCGACGACCACTGCTACAACAGTGCCACCCCCGGCTCCTGCAGCCAGAATTGCTGGTTCGGCTACTCGGCCTTCGCCCTGGTCCTGCCGTATATTGAAGGGGTTCAGATCTCGAACGCCTTCAATTACAACCTGGTCGTGAACTCGGGGTCGAACACGACGTCGGTTTACTCCAAGATCTCCTCGTATGTTTGCCCGTCCGACACCTCGTCGAGCGGATCAGGCGGGGTTTCGTTGGGCCAGTGCTCTTACGGCATGGCTCGTGGAACCCAGGAAAACATCTACACCAACTGGGCCCAGTCCGGCCCGCCCGACCCCAACGCCCCGAACCCCACGAAGTGCAACGCCGCCAACGGCAACGGGATGTTCGGCGCGGAATTCTCGGTGACGATCGCCTCGGTCACAGACGGAACGAGCAATACCACCTTCTTCGGCGACATGTCGCGGTTCAAGACCGAGGGCACTTCGGTTTTCAACTTCTGGCACTACACCGCCGTCTTCAGCGGTGGCGACTATCCGTTGATGCCGCAGACCGGTGCGTTCAACCTGCCGCGAATTAACTCGCTGCCCGACCCCACCGGCAAGCAGGCTGGTTCGATCTGGCCGGGTTGCGGTAGCAGCAACGGTATTCCGACCGACTGGCTGCCGGGCACGCCGGGAACCGCCGGTTATCCGCTCTGCCCCCAGGCGCTGACCCTGGGCAACTGGGCGTTCCGGAGCAATCACCCCGGTGGCGCCAACATGTCGTTCGCCGACGGCTCGGTCAAGTTCATCAAGCAGACCGTCTCCGATCAGACCTGGCAGGCGATCGGAACCAGGGCTGGTGCCGAAGTCATCAGCGCGGATTCGTTCTGATCGCCGGCCCTCGACGATTTGATGAATCTCTGGAACTGGCTGGTCTCGGGTCGTCAGACCCGAGGCCAGTTCTTTGTAATGACGAGACCTGTTCTCGTCAGTCTCTTTCTCCGCAGGCTTCCCCACGGGAAGTCGGACACCGTTCCTGGTCAACCTGGAGCCCACATGAAGATTCGCGCGTTCTTGCTGCTCAGTTCGGCCTTCCTGGCCTTCGCCGTCGTGGGCTGCACGGATACCACGGCCCCCGCTCCCGCGGCTGCCGGCTCGGCCGGAGGCGGAGCGGCCAGTGGCGAAGCCCCGCCCGCCGCGAAGCCCTCGACCCGGGTCGGTCCCGACCCCACGGCCATCGCCCCCGGCCCCTGATTGAGAGCGGCTCCGATCTTCCCAGACGTTTCCGGGGCATCGAAGCCTTCTTTTTCACCCAGGAGTTGCTGAACTCAGGCTATTGATGGCGCTCTTCGCTTGACCATCGATTATCGATCCTCTAGCATGAATGGAGGAGGCGATGATCGATGGGTTTTGACCGCGATTGCATGAGTGACCGAATTCGCCGGGTTCTGGCCGACCGGATTATTGCCGGCGTGCTGGCTCCCGGCGATCGCCTTGTCGAGATGAGGATTGCCGAGGAGTTCAAGACAAGCCAGGCCCCGGTTCGCGAAGCCCTTCGCGAACTCGAAGCGCTCCGCCTGGTCAAGTCGGAACCCTATCGCGGAACCAGAGTTCGCGAGGTCGGCGTCGAGGAGATGACCGAGGCCTACGCGGTCCGAGCGGTCCTCGAACAAGCCGCCGCCGAGGTCGCCGCCCCGCTATTACAGGGAAATACGGCGGCGCTTCGTTCGTGTTTGAACGAGCTTCACGCCTCGGCGATCGCTGGCGATCGCGAGGGATACGCGCGCCACGACCTCGACTTTCATCGAGGGATCGTCGAGGCGGCGAGGAATCGGATCTTGCTTCAGACCTGGGACTCGTTAGGCTTCGAGACCCGGGTCCGGATCATGCTGGCCCGGAATGAGCCAGACTTGCCCCGTTTCGCCGTCTGTCACGACCCGATCCTCGAAGCGCTCGATGCCGGCGATGGGACACGAGCCGGCCGATTGCTGAGAGAGCATGCCGAGTCGTTCATGGGGCCAGGTCCGGCGCGGCCTTGTGGGTAAACCGCTCGTTACAGCCGACGGAGGTCATGCATGAGGATCTGGAACTTCGGCGTTTCAATCCTCTTTCTCGCCCTCGCTTGCTCGTTGTGGTGGTTGGGCGATTGGACAGTCAGCGCTGAGCACGACAGGATGCTCTTCCAGGAAGTCCAGCAACTGACGCTTTACATCCTGGCTGTCTGGTTCGCGTCGCTTTCGCTGACCTGCCTGCTTTGGCGGAAGCGACACATCGACGCCTGGCTCGACAACACGCCCACGGCTGATCTGCCTTTGAATGGTGAGGTCACGAAACCAGGCAAGGTTTATGATCGCTTGTTTGATTGAACGATCTGATCGCCGGTTGTAATGAGGCCCACCACGCATTCATGGCGGGGCTCGATTTGGGGACGGTTGCAGCGACGCCGCGCTACGTCCATGAGAATCTGATAATGTCGGGTAGGGCTTGCCCCAATACCGTCAAATGAACGTTAGTCGTTCGGAGCAAAGGAGTTTGGTCCCCTCCCCCCTTGTGGGGGAGGGTTAG
>JAJYCH010000256.1 GCA_021778575.1 Planctomycetota bacterium | reverse complement strand
GGTTCGCTCGGGATCGACCTCGATCTCGGCAGTCGAACCATAAAGACCGGGCATGTACGCATTCGCGTTCTTCGAAAGTGCCTTGCCGGTTGTACTGGGTTGACGAGGATAGCGCTGGCGAATAGCTCGGGTGGCCTCGTCGATGTTCTCGACGGTCAGGCAGGACCAGCTTTGGATTCCGATTTCTGGTCCCGAAACGGTCAGGCTGGCCTTACGGTCGCGACCAATTCCCGAAAACCGGTAGCGTCCGTCGTCATCGGTCCGGACGGGATTGATTGCGCGTCGGACGGCGAGACCATGCGGCCCCATCCACCGATCACGCTTGCTGTCGTGATATCCGTGGTAGGCGCTGAGGTCGAACTTGCGAATCCCGGCGACGACCGGACCGATCGCTCCACTCTCGGGAGCCTCTACCGAATCCAGTGCCACCTCTGCCCCGACAACCGGTCGTCCGCCCCGCCCGACGATCCGGCCGGTGATGGGATAATCGTCGGCGAGGCGGATGGTCAGATCGTAGGCGGATTTCATGGCGTTCTTGCCATCTTTCCGGATCTCGCGAGAGACGGGCGGGAGTGCGACCCAGCCGATCGCAAAACCGTCGGCGATTGCGAAGACCTGGGCGTAAGTGTCACCCCCCTGATAGTTTCCCGAAGTGAAGTTGCGAGCGAAGCTTGTCTCGGCCCGGTCGAATCGAATCGTGCCATCGGTCGCAACGCCAGCCGGTTCGGGAGGAGCCCAGGGGTCGGCGATCGAGAAGACCCGCGCCCCTTTCACGACACGACCGGCGGGATCGACCACCCGGACCTCGAACAGGATCCGACCGGGGCCCGGCGGCCCGGACTGCTGTCGAGGGATCACGGCGGCGGCTGGAGGATCGGAGATCGACGCGGTCGCGGTGGTCTCGGAGATCGCCGAAAATCCGACCGTGGCCAGAGTCGCCACCAGCGTCAGGGTCACGACGGCCAGTTTTACGACCAATCCCGAGACCGTGACGACTTCGACCGCCGCGCGAGCCGGCAAGGCAAATTCCTCGAACGCCAGCGCGACCAGTCCGGGCGCGATCCCCCGGCGGAGGAGTCGCGAGCGAAGTCGATGCTTGGCCCGGGCAAGTCGGCCGCGCACCGAACCTTCGGACCAGCCGAGCCTTGCCGCGGCCTCGGCGTGGCTCAGCCCTTCGAGTCCGCAGAGGATCAAGGGGCGACGCTGGCGTTCGGGAAGTCGATTGATCTCGTCATGGACGGCGCTCCGGACCTCGTCGATCGTCAGGATCAGGGATGGGTCGGCATCAACCGGCGAGCGACCGGACCGAAGCGACCCCGCTGACGATTCCGCGGCTCGGCGTCGGGCCGCCTGCGATCCCACGCTTCGGGCCGACCGGATCGCCACCCGATGGAGCCAGCTCGCCAGAGCCTGTTTTGATCGGATCGACCGGCCTCGGCGAAGCAGGAGCAGGAACGTCGCCTGGCAGGCATCGGCGGCATCGGCCTGGTTGCCGAGGATCGCGACACAAACCCGGCTGACAATCTCCTGGTGTCGATCGACCAGCGCCTCGAATGCTGCGTTCTCGCGATCGGTCCCCAGCCGTTCAAGGAGATCGGCGTCCGACGCATTCGCGAGACTGCCATCACGGAAGATGCGCACCAGATCCCGACTGGCGGCTCGAAACGTCGTGCGAGACATGGCACTGTCCCCGATCACTGGACTTCAGAACTTTCGCCCTGAGTATAAGAGGGAACAAGCCATCGGGACGGCACGAATTTTTTCGAGGACCGGGTCGAATCGGCACGAATGTCGATCAAAACTGTTGCTTTAATCCGAGAAACTGATCCGGCGAATGGAAAATCTGGCCACGTTGTTTCTCGGTCCGAAGCCGTTCGGTTACGTCAATGAACTGGAACGGATTGGTGAGGTTGGAAAAATAGTTGCGTCTGGGCAGCAGGGGAAGCGAAGTTCCGAAGACGTTGTTGAAGACGATCCGGAAGGTATTGACCGAATTCGCGTCATCGGTAAGCCCTTCGTATTTCAGGCCGGGAATCAGGATGGCGTTCAACGTCCCGAATCGCTCGCGGAGCTGGGTGGCGTCGACGTCGTTCGGGTGATAGTGCAGCCAGGCACCGTGGTCGGACTGGATGATGATGACCGGCGGTTCCGACGATTGTTTGAGGATCTGCTCGACCGCTCGCTCGATACGTCCGGTCAGGAAGACGGACTGATTGCGATAGGCCTGACGAACATATTCGGGGGAGCCGATAAAAGGGTCGAGCTTGTGCGGCATGAGCTCCCGGCCCGGATCAAACTGGCGAGGGCTGACATCCTCGCCATTTTCACCAAACAGGAACGGAGGATGGGGGCAAACGAAGTGAGCCACGGTGAATGTCGGGCCGGGAATCCGGGCGATGGACGGAAGTCGATCGAGAACAAACTGGGTTCGCTTCCGGCTCTCCGAAAACCGGTCATTCCAGTGAATGTCGAACAGTAATGGCGCGATCGGCGTCAACTGAACGAGCATGTCGTTGAAGGCCGAATGACCTGGGCCGGGGGCAAGGTAGAGGTCGGTTTCGGGATTGTCGGTCAGGTCGAATCCGGTCGTGAATGAGACCGTCTGGTATCCGCGTGAGCGCAGTTGATCGGCGACGCGATTCTTCTTGATCAGGTCGGCCAGTACCAGCAGATCCTGGGTGTTGGGTTCGAGCAATTCATCAAGATAGTCGGCATTGAGGATCGAAGCGAGCGAGAGTGCAGTCTGGCAATAGTTCGACGTACTTTGATTGGCCACGAAAAAGCCGCGACGCGCCAGTCGATCGAGAAATGGCTGATTATCGAACCCGTAATTCTCGCGCATGATGTCGGATCGCGCGTAACCATCGAGCAAGATGAAATAGATATCGGGAGTCGCGCCGGTACGCTTCAAAGCAGGCAAGGCGCCATCATGATGAATCCCGACCGGCTCGCGAAACCGCGCCGAGACCAGGCCGGCGACTGGTAGGGCCACGAGAATCAATGTGAACGCATTCAGATATTTCGTCCAGATTTCGGGACGAGCGGTGCGCCAGTAAATCCGCCAGAATCCGACTGCGGCGATGAGTCCCTCGATCGTCAACATGGCCCCGATCTCAATCCGAGGCTCACGGTTGGTCCAGAACGAGTCGATCCAGATCAAGACGGCGATGATGCCGTTCAACAGGGTCTCATAACCAAAAAACAACAGGCCGAGCAATGATGTCATCATCCCGGCGCGGAGGGCGTCGCGGCCGATAAGCCGGAGTGTCAGCCAGACGACCGCAACCACCCCGATCGCAACCGATAATGGAGCGAAGAGAACGTCCAGAGGGAGTTCATGAACGTTGTGGGAGTAGAGCGAGAGGATCGGAAAGATCGCGAGCAGAAAGGGATGCAGGACCCAGGGCCGGTCAGTCGTGCGCGGACCTGCAACCGCTGGCACTGAGGGAGCGGAACCCTCGGCCGGAGCGGTCCGGCCCCGGATGAGCTTGGAGAGCATCGAGAAAACTCGCACCGGTTGCGGGAGATGACGCAAGAAACAACGAGGGAGAATCCGCGACGTTCCTGTTCCGGTTCAATCTTTCCGCTTCAGAATCCGGCCGATCTTGTACTTCACCTGAACCAGGTGCGACTTCACAAAGAAGCCAAAGCTCAGGATTCCCGCCACGACGATCTGCAGTTGCATGCTCCCCAACCCAGGATCGAGATAGGCGACCACGGTGGAAGCGTCGAGGCTGGAGAGCGTTTCAAAAAACATGGTCGGACTTCCTTCAGGTCTGTTGAGGGAGAAGATGACGACCGACCGTAGCGCATACCAGATCTTCAAGAGTGAACGACTCTTGACGATCAAGTGTTTCAAGCGACGTGGCCGAAGCCGGCTCGTCAGAGATAAACTTCCTCAAGGAAGGCCCGGGGGGGGGACGGAAACAAGAGTCCGCCTCCACGGCATTTCCTGGCAGTCGTTTCATCTAACGTAAATCAGCGTCAAAAGTCTCGGCCCGGGCCGAAAAAACCGAAGTTTTTCTTCCATTTGCGAAAGGTTATATCAAATCTCGGCTTTATTATAACTTTGTGGTCAACTGATTGTTTGAGCACTAGAGTCGTCAGGCCAATGGAATGTACAAATACACGAATAACAGCGACAGATTTGGAGGATTCGGCTGCCAGTAGTTTTACCGATTCCTACTCGCGCGACCAACCGTTGAGGATGTGGCTACAGGTTTCATGGGGTGGACTCTCGGAATTCGTGCCGAGTCCGCCTTTCTGGGAACAACTCGGCTTTGACCGCGCGAGGAAGAACGTCCAAGGAGAAACGCGAGGTGAGGCTCTCACGATCGCCCGATCGATATCAAGTTCGTGAGCTGACCCAATCGGTCGGCTCACGCACTTGCGATCAACTCGGAGCTTCAGCCGACCGTTCAGAACGGTTGAACGCCACCGCTCCGGCCGGGACTGGACGAGGTACCCGCCGGGTTGTTGGGGGAGTTCGCGGGAACCGGCGTGGCTTCCACGCTCAGGGCTCCGCGAAACCCGAGATAGGGGAGCCGGGTCTCGGCCTTCAGGCCGTCGCGCCAGGTCAAAAAGCCGAACTTCGAGCCTCCCTTGACCGTCATCGTGACCAGCCCCCCCTTATTTTTCTTGGGGCCGGTCGGATCGACTGCGATATCGCGGAACTGGTGGTAATACTGCGAGTCGTAGAATTCGGATGTCCACTCCCAGGCGTTCGCCCCCAGGTCGAAGACGCCCAGGGGAGAGTAATCAGAAGGGAGCGACATGACCGGTTCCATGACCCTCGGCCCCTTGGCGGGATCTTTCCGGGGTAATTCGCCGTTCCAGTACGATACGCGGTCCTCGCTCGAGCGCGCGGCGAGTTCCCATTGAGCTTCGGTCGGCAAGGTTCGACGTGCCCAGTCGCAGAACGCCTTCGCCTCGGCCGAGCTGACGTTGACGATCGGATAATTCTCGTAAGCGGCGATCTCGGCCCCTTTCGGGATACTCTTGCGGAGGAGGTCGAGCGGTCGTCCCGACGCCTTGAGAAAAATCCCGTATTGCTTGACGGTGACCTCGTGCAGGTCGATGTAATAGGTTGACAGAGCCACGCGATGGACCGGCGCCTCCTGTGGCTCGCCGTCCTGCCGTCCCATGTTAAAGGCAGTGCCGGGTATGAGCACCAACTCGGCTCCGTCCTTGTCGGCGAAGATCCGGCTCGGCCAGCCCGACGGGTGAATCGGAACTTCAAAATTCGGCCGGTAACCGATTGGCAGCGGACGGATCGAGACCGTCGGTGTGGATGTCGGCGTCGAGTTGCTCGGTAGCGGCGAATTTTTCGCGGACTGATCAGGCGGTCGGGGGGTCTCGGCCCGGTCCGAGGTGGTCGAGTTCGGTGTCGGATTGGTCGACGGCGGGGTTGGTCCCGTCGCCAGGGCTTGTCCGCCATCGGCCGGCTTCTTCGGGCCGCTGGCCTGCTGGGGCAAGTCGTCGGCAAAAAGTGGCTTGTTGGCTCGGTGGCGGTCGATCGCGTGTAACGCCTCGCGAGCGGCGGCGGTGCTGGGATAGGTCTTGGTGACCTTGTTCAGCAGATTCAACGCGGCGTCGGTCCGGCCAAGCTTGTCGGAGTGCTTGGCATTATCGAGCAGGTTGCGGGCCTCGACCTCGCCGCTCGATTTGGTGTCGGAGACGGTCCGGAGGTCGGGGGGTTCGCCGTCGTGGATCTCCGCGTTCTCGCCACCGCGGAATGCGCCAATCACCAGGAAGAGGAACACGGCGCCGATCGAGGCGAGCAACCCGCCGACAAGCCAGCGGGCGCGCTGCCGGGCCTCGACGGTGTCGAGAACCGGTGTTTCTTCTAGCTTCACGGCGCCGGTGCCGTCGTCGAACTCGGGTTCAGCCTTCTTCTTGGGGGCGCCTTTCGGCCGGGCGGATCGTGGTTTGGGAGTCGGCTCGACGACCGGAGGGACTTTCTTGGGTTTCGCCGATTCAAGCTCTTCCGCCGGAAGCTCCTCGGCTGGCGTTTTCCAGAGCCGGGGGAGGGGCGGCGGGATCGACGGCTTCTTCTTGGGAAGGTCGAGCTCGTCGGGAAGAATCGGTTCGTAGGACTCGCCGGATTCGTCCATGGGCACGCTCCCGATGGTCGAAGAACGCAGTTGAAGAGTGACCGTCAGGAAAGTCGGTCCACGGGTCGACGCAGTGTTCTTCTAGCCTAACGCTCGGTTCAGTCAGCCACAAGGGCGTTCAGTCCCTCTTGTTGATCGAACTGGACCCCCGTTGAACTTGCGGCTTAGACCAACAATCGGCAAACTAGAGCCGCTTCGACCGGCCGATCCCTCCTTGGGGAACATTGCGCGGATGGAAACTCCTCAAATTCGCCCGGGATTGGTCCGCGACTCTTCCCGGCTCGGGCGAGTGATCGTCTTCTTTCATAATTCCGCCGAGGGAAACCTGGCCATCCAGCTCGTGACCAGCCTCGGAGTTCCCAGCGATCAACTGGGCGTGACACCGCCCGACGGAATCGAAGGCGCGCAGGGGATGGTCCTGTCGATCGCCTGCCCGGATTCACTCCGAGCAACCGTGGAGTCGACCTGTCGATCGCTGGGGGGCCAGATTCACCGCCAGAACTGAGTTCCGGCTGATTCACCACGGAGGGTCGATCGATGCCAGGTCGTAACTGGTTCGCGCCACTGGTCTTCGTGGCATCACTGCTCTCGTCGCCGGCTCGCGTCGGACCGACGATCCCGCCATTCGCGGTCGATTTTCCGCCGATCAGATCCGGTCCCCCCCTCTTCGCCTTTAATGGCAAGAATCTCGACGGATTCTACACTTTCACGAGGCAGAGCCACTTCGCCGACCCGAACCATGTCTTCACGGTTCAAAACGGCATGGTTCGGGTTTCGGGACAGGAGACCGGTGGTTTCGCGACCCGCGAGACATTCGCCGACTATCACCTGATCGTCGAATGGAAGTGGGGAGAGGCGACCTG
>JAJYCH010000255.1 GCA_021778575.1 Planctomycetota bacterium | reverse complement strand
CGGACAATCGCTTCGACCCAGGGGGCGACTTCTTCGGCCGAGTGTAAGGTTCGGGTGGCGGGGGTGATCCGGTCGGGGATGGGCAGCGACGCGCCGGTATCGCCCTGGATTTCGGGCAACGCGCCTCGGTTGGAGGCGACCACGGGAATTCCCTGGCTCAGCGCCTCGGCCAGTTTTCGGGGCGACGCGTCCCAGGCGAGCGAGGGAATCAAGGCGACCCGCGTGACCTTCCAGTGGTCGCGCGAGAACGATGTCCGCTCCGTCAAATGAACATTACCCTGAGCCATTACATCGATCCCCGACCCGGCCAGGACCGCGCCACTCCCGCGAGTGGCGACGATCAGGATCGGGATCTCGGGGTGAAGCCGGCCCAGCTCGACGACAATCCGAGCGAAGACATAAGCACCATTTTCGGCTGACGGATCGACGAACGTGACGAACCGAGGGGCTCGATGTTCGGCGATCGCGCGGTCGGGATCGACCCAGGTGGGCAGGGGGGTGGAGTGCAGGCCCAGCGTGTCGGCATGGTAGCGGCCGGCGAACTTCGAGGGGACGACCAGGGCGTCGGCATTGTCGAACACACCAGCGTCGCCGGTGTCAAGTCGAGCGGTCGCGATGACCGTGACGACCCGTCGGGCTCGCGCCCGGGCGAGGATCTCCCTGGCCTTCAGACCGGTGCCGACGACGACGACCGCGTCGGGCTGAAAGCGTTCGAGCGGTTCGTCGGGATCGATCAAATGACTCGGCTCGACGACCTCGACCGTCAACCCATCGGCCCTTGACGAATGGATCAGTCCACGAATCCAGGCGGCCGAATCGGTCGCGGAATCGTCCGGTTCGCTGGGCCAGAAAAGGAGCTTCATGTCGGCGCTCTCGCGTGCTCGACCAGCGATTAACCGACTTGTTAGCGCGGTCATCATCCGCCTCGCTCACGTCTGCTCTTGTAGGGTCGGCTGTGCGGGCCGTGGTCGGTGCTATCGACCCTCATTTCCAGCCGGTATCGTTTGTTCCGTCGCACAATGGACGGTCCGCTCAGCGGACCCTACGAGTGAGAGCCCGCCCCGCTGATCGCCGGGAAGATCCGGAGAACGGCGGGGCAGGCTCGAAGCGAGGCGATGGACGTATGAGGCCGAGGGCCAGCACGTTATCCGGTCAGGTACCGAATTCGGGTCGCCGCGTGTTGAGCTGCGACTGGAGCCGCTGGATGATCGACGAATGCATCTGCGAGACTCGCGACTCGCTCAGGTCGAGCGTGGCGCCGATCTCTTTCATCGTCAATTCCTCGTAGTAATAGAGGATGATGATGAGACGTTCGTTGCGGTTCAGCCCCTTGGTCACCATGCGCATCAGGTCTTTGCGCTGGAGGCGACGGGTGGGGTCCTCGCCTTTCTTGTCTTCGAGGATGTCGATTTCGCGAACATCTTTATAGCTGTCTGTCTCGTACCATTTCTTGTTGAGCGAGATCAGGCCGACGGCGTTGGCGTCAACCGCCATCTTCTCGAACTCCTCGGGTGGCAGCCCCAGTCGTTCGGCAAGTTCGACGTCGGTGGGGGGACGGCCGTGCAGGGCTTCGAGCGCCTTGCGGGCCTCCTCCATCTTGGAATGCTTGGACCGGACGAGTCGGGGAACCCAGTCCATGGTCCGGAGTTCGTCGAGCATCGCCCCTCGGATTCGGGGGACGCAGTAAGTCTCGAACTTGACGCCTCGGCTCAGGTCGAACGCATCGATCGCGTCCATCAAGCCAAAGACGCCGGCGGAGATGAGGTCGTCGAGGTCGACTCCCTCGGGCAATCGCTGCCAGATCCGCTCGGCGTTGTATTTGACAAGGGGCAGATACCGCTCGACCAGGCGGTTGCGCAAGGGCGTGGTGGGTTGTTCCTTGAACTCGCGCACGAGTTCGGTCACATCCATGTCCAGCTTGGTTGTCATACCTGCCCTACATGTCGGCGGCTTCCGAGGCGGCACATCCTGTGCTTCGGGAGCGGACGGTCGGGAGGCCCCGTCTGCTGATGGACGACTCGCCGGGAAGGCGACCCGTCCCGGAACCTCGCCGGAGCGAAGTTCCGCCCTGCATCCTCTCGCGGTCCAAGGAACCCGTAATCACACTCTTTATCGGATATTTGTCGCGTCCGGCTTGAGCAGCATTTTCGCGACAAGCGAAAAAGTCGTCCGAACCGGCGCTTTCGTCAGCTTGCCACGCGTCCCAGAGCCCAGCGGGCGGCCAGGGCGGCGAAGAATCCGGGCCGTCTCGACCGCGCCGGCTCCCGGTCGCGTTCGAGCAAGACCCGGGCCAGTCGGCGGACATCGCGTGACGCCGCAGCCGCCGGGTAGGCGGTCGAGAACGGTCGGCGAGCCCGGACAGCCAGCGGGACGTGAGGGTCGGATCGAATCGATCCCAACCCCTCGACCACCGTTCCGAAGAACTGGCGGCTCGATGCGCTCAGTCGGGCGAGAACCTCGCTCGCCTCGACCAGCGAAGTGGCCTGGTTGACCACCGCGCCCAGCGCCGGAGGCGCCGCCAGGCGACGGAATCGGTTGATCGCCGCGTGAGCATCAGCCACCGAGGTTGGTTCGGGCGTGGTGACGACCAGAACCTCGTCGGCCGCCGCCGCCAGCGTGGCGATCGACGGACCCAGACCGGAACCGGCATCGACCACCAGAAGATCCGCGCTGGTTTCGAGGCTCGAAAGTTCCTCGATCAACCGTCTCGGCGAATCGACGAGCGACTCGATCAAGGTCCGCGAGGCATGGGCGCCCGGGATGATCCGGATTCCGCCGGGACCCCGGACGATCGCCTCTTCCAGGGTCCGGTCGCCGGCGAGAACGTCGCCCAGGTCGCAAGCCGGGGCAAGACCGCAGAGCAGGTCGATATTGGCCAGGCCGAGATCGGCATCGACCAGAACCACTCGCTTTCCCCGTTCCCCCAGTGCGATCGCCAGGTTCAGCGCCAGGTTCGACGTGCCCACTCCCCCCTTGCCACTGGTCAAAACCAGCGACCGGGCTCGAGTTCCGGTTCCTCGCGAACCAGGGGCGGCCGGAGTCCGCTCGGCGACGGCCGAACTCCCCGATCGCGCCTGGACGAGTTGTCGGAGTCCGTCGGCTTGATCGGACATGGAAACCCCCGAAGATATGGATAAGAGCACGACTTTTCTATCAAGATACCGGAAATCGATCAAGGCCGGGATTCGATTACGAAACCACGTCATGTCCCAGGATCAAACGAGCGATTCGTGCCCGGTTGGCCGGCTCGATGTCGTCGGGGACGGCCTGGCCGGTGGTCAGGTAGCTGACCGGGCGGTCGGCGTGGCCGAGCACGGCGAGGACTCCGCCCAGGCCATCGGCCTCGTCGAGCTTCGTGAGGATCAGGCGATCGGCGCGGGCCACGGCAAACCGTTCGACGGCCGCTCTCAGGCTTCGTTCGCCAGCCACGGCGCTGAGGACCAGATGGACCTCGTCCGGCTCGGCGGCGGCCAGGAAGTCGGACAGCTCGCGGATCTTCACCTCGTCGCGCGGGCTTCGCCCGGCCGTGTCGATCAGAACCAGATCAACGTCGCCCAGCTCGTCGATCGCTCGTTGCATCTCATCCGGCTCGTTGGCGACGGCCAGCGGAAGGTCGATAATCTCGGCATAAGTTCGCAGTTGCTCGACGGCGGCGATCCGGTAGGTGTCGACCGTGACCAGCCCCGGCCTCAAGCCGTGAGCCAGCTTGAAGTTGGCGGCGAGCTTGGCGACCGTGGTCGTCTTACCCACGCCCGTCGGACCGACAAGCGCGACGACCCGACGAGTTCCGGCGACCGCAGCGATCGGCGGCGCGATCGGGATCGACGATTCGACCGCATCGCAGAGCGCCTCGCGGACCAGATCGGGGCGGATCAACTCGTTTGGTTCGAGCCGTTCGGCCACGAAGCGGACGAGCCGTCGGGCGAGAGCCTCCGGGACCTCGGCTTCGAGAAGGCTGGCATAGGTTGATACCAGCTCGCCGGGAAGGTCAGGCAAGAGGTGGTCAAGTCGACCTTGTTTGCTCAGGTCCGCGACCATCGAATGGAGCTGGCTAAGCCGCTCGCCGAACTGCGAGTGGAGCGCTTCGGTCGAGGCCGTGGGGATGATGACCGAAGTCGCCGAGGCGAGCTTGCCCGGTCGCTCGGGAGGAGCCGAGCCATCGGACGCGGTGACCTCGACAACCTCGCGGCTCCCGAAGCCGAACAGGCGTCTGCGGCGGACCTCGCGCGTTCCGAGAATCACGGCCCCGCCGCCCAGGTCGCGACGGACCTGCGCCAGTGCTTCCTTCAAGGTCCCAGCTCGGTAGGTCTTCGGGCTCACCATGCCAGGAAACGCCTCCACTGATAAAACAGGACACAGTTGGGGGAGGACTCAGGACTCAGGACTCGGGACTCGGGAATTTTTCGTGTTTTCGCGAACGTTCGGGTCAGTTTGGCGACGTCGTAGGGTGGGCTCGGCCCACCAAGAATTGAAGATGGTGGGCCAAACCCACCCTACGCATGAAAATATTGATTCAAGATCTTCAAGCTCCCTGAGTCCCGAGTCCTTTAATCGGTAATTCCCGCCAATACTGGGTTGGGCGAGGCTGTGTTGTAAGAAGTGACGACCGGGACCTCGTCCTCGACCACCGTGCCGATGACCTCGACCGGCGTGTCGCGCGGGATCTCGCGCTGGCTGAGGACGACGAGCCTTGGGAGATCGACGCGGGTCAGGTCCTTGAGGACCGGCCGGGCCTCGGCCGAGCAGAGGACGATCGGCGGATGTCCCCCCTCGATCAGCGTGGCGACCGCCCCGGCCACGGCACGGATCAGGTTCTTGGCGACCTCGGCTCCGAGCGCCGCGGCGGGCCTGGTATCGTCCAGACCGCCGATCATCCCGAGCCTGACGTCGAGCGGCCGGGCCAGCGTGGCGACCCGGAGCCGACCGTCGGCGTTCAGATATTGCTGGGTGATCCGCCGCGCCAGGCCCCTCCGGACGCGCTCGATCAGGACGTCGATCTCCTTGGTCCGGGCCGCGTGGACGGCCAGCGTTTCGAGGATGGTTTCCTGATCGCGGACGCTCACCCGTTCGCGGAGCAAGCCTTGCAAGACCTGCTGGACCTCGCCGGCTCGAAGCAAGCCCGGCACGACTTCATCGACCAGCGCGGGGGATGTGGCCCGAGCCCGGTCGAGGAACTGGCCGACCTGTTCGCGAGTCATCAACTCGTCGGCATGCCCCAGGACGATCTCGCCAAAGTGACCGGCGACGACCGCCGAGGCTTCGAGGATTCGACAGCCCGCCGCCACGGCGACATCCCGGCCATCACTTGAGATCCAGACCGCAGCCTGGCCCGTGACGGGGTCGACGCCGTCGCGTCCTTCGGTCCCCGGCGCGAGCCCCGCCGGCGGCACGGCCAGCAGTCGACCGGCGTAGGCCATCCCCTGGCCGACGACGGCTCCGCGTATCTTGAGCCGGTAGTCGAACGGGCCGAGTCCGATCTCGTCGCGAATCCGGACCTGCGGCACGATCAAACCGAGGTCGCGGGCCACGCGATGGCGGACGGCCCGGAGCCGGTCGAGCAGGTCGCCACCGCGAGTCGGGTCGGCCAGACTGATCAGGCGATAGCCGATCTCAAGTTCGAGCGGATCGACGTGCAGCAGGTCTTCCATCCGATCAGCGTGTGTCTCGGACGCTTGTGGAGCTTCCGCGGGCTCGTCGTTACGCTCCAGGTCGGTCGCTGGACGTGTCGAGAGAACGAATGCACCCGCCCCTAACGCTCCGGCGAGCGTCAGGAGCGGCACCTTGGGTAAGGGTGTGAGCGCCAGGAACCCGAGAAAGACGGCCGCCGAGCCCAGGACCATCGGCCGACCGAGCAACTGGCCGATCACGTCGTTGCCGATGTCGGTTTCTTCCGAGCTTCGGGTCACGATCAACCCGGCCGACAGCGAGATCAAGAACGCCGGAACCTGGCTGACCAGTCCATCGCCAATGGTCAGCTTGGTAAAGACATCGACGGCCTGTGAGAGGCTCATCCCGTGGTTGACGACGCCCAGAAACAGCCCCGCGCCGATGTTGACCAGGGTGATGATCACACCGGCCACGGCATCGCCCCGGACGAATTTGCCGGCACCGTCCATCGCTCCGAAGAAGTCGGCCTGGCGATAGACGGCCTCGCGGCGTCGGTGGGCCTCGTGCTGGTCGATCAGCCCGGCGTGAAGGTCGGCGTCGATGGCCATCTGGCGGCCAGGCAGTCCATCGAGCATGAACCGGGCGGCGACCTCGCTGATTCGCGTGGCCCCTCGGGTGATGACGACGAACTGGATGATCACGAGGATCGCGAACAGGATCGCGCCGACGATCACCTGGTCGCCCGCGACGAACTCGCCGAACGACCGGACCACGCCGCCCGCCGCGTCGGGGCCTTTGTGGCCATTCGTCAGGACGAGCCGGGTGGTGGCGACGTTGAGCACCAACCGGGTCAAGGTGGTGGTCAGCAGGATCGTCGGGAAGGCACTGAACTCGATCGGCGACCGGATCGCCAGGGTCGTGAGCAAGACCAGCACGGCGAGCGTGATGTTGATGGATTGTAGGAGGTCGAGCAGGGCCGGAGGAATCGGCACGATGAAGACCAGGATCGCGCCGACGATCGTCACCGGCAGGATCACGCCCGTCAGGCGAGACCACGCAGTCGGAGCGGCCAGGTTATCGAGCGCGGGAGGCATCCGTTCCTCGCCTTCACCCCAGCCATCTGCAATCTCGAGCTGGGATCGTCCGACGCCTGCGCGAGCCCGGCCGGGCAGGCCCTGCTCACCCGCTACGTCCAGCTCGCGCTCGATCACCGGGTCAGCCTGACCAACGTGGCGCCGGTCGCCGCGAACGCGTCGGACCTGTCCGGGTACGACATGGCGCTCGCACCGTTTCTCGAGGGAAGCGCGCCGACTCGCTTGGCGGGCGCCAAGCTGACGAGCCTCGAGTATCCACTCGCGGCCAGCCCCTCGCAGT
>JAJYCH010000254.1 GCA_021778575.1 Planctomycetota bacterium | reverse complement strand
ATCGGTCCGGCCGTGAGCGTGGTCGAGCCGAAGGCCACGGTCCCGGCGAACTCACCGGTCACCACCAGATTTCCTTGCGCGTCGACGGCGATCGCCGTGGCGATATCGGTGTCGGTCGAGCCGTAGGTTCGAGCCCAGACGAAATTTCCCGAGCCGTCGAGCTTTTCGATCAGCACGTCGTCCGAACCGTTGGAGACCACGACCGATCGCGAGACGCCAGGGTCGACATCGACGGTGCCCGAGAAATAGCCCGCGAGCAACACGTTGCCGGAACCATCGACGGCCAGCCCGCTGAACTGGGCGTTCGAGCCGGTTTGACCCTGGGTGGCGACCGACCAGAGGAACTGGCCCGAACCGTTGACCCGGCTGACAAAGGCTTCGGAAGCGCCGCCGGCGGTCAGCGTCTTGGTTCCGAAGGTCGCCGAATCGGCGAACGAGCCCGCCATGACGACTCCGCCCGACCCGTCGAGTGCCAGCGCGTAAGCCTCGTCGGTGTCGTACTGGGTGCCGCTCACGGTATCGACCCAGGTCAGGTTGCCGATGGCGTCGAGCTTTGCCAGGTAGACCTGGGTGGTTGCCGTCGGACTGATGATCGAGGTGACTCCGGAGAGACCGGTCAGGTTGACGGTCCCGCTGTAACCTCCGGTCACGAAGACGTTGCCCGAGCCATCGACGACGATCGCCGATCCCTGGCTGACCGCGGTGATGGTCACTCCGTTGGTCGTCGTGGTCGTCCCGGCGAACGTCCTGATCCAGACCAGCGCCCCGGTCGGTCCGTACTTGGCGACGAAGGTATCCTGGGTATTGTTGGTCGTGACCGTCGCGGTGTTCGAGGCCGGGTTGAACAGCGCCGATCCGCGAAACGAACCGGTGATGAAGGTGTCGCCACTGGAGTCGGTCGCGACGGCGTTGGATTTGATCGAGGAGTTGATCCCGGTGACCCCGATCCCGAAACCGGAGAGCCAGTTCACTCCGGTTGGCATGACGCGCCCTTCGAGAGGTTCCACCGATGGGCGACGTCTCGAAGATCGGCGTCCCAACCTCGCCATTCCTGGTTTCGTCATGGTCCGTCCCGTAGTCCCGTCGTCCTCGGATCATCCTGAGCGAGAGATTGAAAATCTCCCAGGATTTCCTAGGTCACGGCGAGTCACCAGGCAAATCGACCGATACCGATGGCAGTTCAGGCAGTCGAGGCAATCCGGTCGAGTTCGGCCTCGTCGATGATCGGGATATTCAGGGCTCGGGCCTTGTCGAGCTTGCTGCCCGCATCGCTACCGGCGAGGACGAAGCTGGTTGACTTCGACACCGATCCGGTCACTTTTCCACCAAGACGTTTGATCAGGGCCTCGGCCTCGGGTCGGGTCCGGGTGGGTAAGGTTCCGGTCAGGACCAGGGTTTTTCCCGCCAGCGGCAGACGTCCCGAACTCGGGGCCACGGGAACCACCGGCGCGGGCTCGACGCCCACGGTTCGGAGGTCATCGAGGTGCTTCCGGTTGGTCTCATCCTGGAAGAACTCAAAAACGCTGGCGGCGACGACCGAACCGATCTCGGGGACCATTTCGAGCTCGGCCAGGCTCGCCCCTCGAACCGCTTCGAGCGTCTGGAACCGTTCGGCGAGAACCTCGGCCCCCCTGGTCCCGACGTGGCGGATCGTCAAGCCCGTCAGGAACCGGTCGAGCGGCCGGGTCTTGCTCGCGACGAGGGCCTGGACCAGGTTGGCGGCCGACTTCTTGCCCATCCGTTCGAGTTCGGCCAGCGTGGCCTCGTCGAGTCGGTAGAGATCGGCCAGGCTCCTGACGTGCCCCTTATCGACGAGCTGTTCGATCAGCTTGGAGCCGAGCCCTTCAACGTCCATCGCGTCGCGATGAGCGAACCAGCGGAGCGACTCCTTGAGCTGTTCGGGGCAGCGCGACGGCGGGTTGGTGCAGCGCAGGTCGACCCCTTCAGGCTCGCGCTCGACGGGAGCGCCGCAGCTCGGACAGGCTGTCGGGAAGACGAACGGAACCTCGGTTCCGTCCCTGGCCTCGGCCTCGACCCGGACGACCTGGGGGATGATCTCGCCCGCCTTCTGGATCACGACCGTGTCGCCGACCCGGACATCCTTGCGGGCGATCTCGTCGGCATTGTGCAGACTGGCCCGCTTGACCGTCGTGCCGGCCAGGGCCACGGGCAAGAGTTCGGCCACGGGGGTGAGCTTCCCTGTCTTGCCCACCTGGACGCCGATCCCGAGGATCTTGGTCACCGCTTGCTCGGCGGCATATTTATAGGCGATCACCCACCGAGGGCTCTTGCTCCGGGTCCCGAGCCGTTCGCGCTGAGGGAGATCGTCGACCTTCACGACCAGCCCATCGGTCTGGAAATCGAGGTTGTTGCGGAGCGATTGCCAGCGATTGGCATGGTCGATCACCTGGTCAATCGAATCATACAAGGCATTATGCGGGCTGACCGGTAAGCCCATCTGCTTGAGAAGGCCAAGGATCTCGGAATAGGAGCCGGCGGCGACCCCTCGGGTCTCGCCCAGACCGTGGGCCACGAACTGCAGCCGGCGCTGGGCGCAGAGCTTGGAGTCGAGCAGCTTGAGCGAGCCGGCGGTCGAGTTCCGGGGGTTGGCGAACGGCGCTTCCTCATTGGCCACGCGGATCTCGTTGAGCCGGATCAGCTCGGCGTTGGTCATGTAGACCTCGCCGCGAACCTCCAGGATTTCGGGCGGCTGGCCGGCGAGGATCAAGGGGATTCCCCGGACGGTCCGGAGGTTCGCCGTGATCTCGTCGCCGTGATCGCCATCGCCCCGGGTCGCCCCGAGGGTGAACTTGCCGTTCTCGAAGCGGATCGAGACCGCGACGCCGTCGACTTTCAGCTCGACGGCATAGTGGACGATCTCGCCGGGGTTCAGCCCTTTGCGGACCCGGGCGTCCCACTCGCGGATCTCGTCGGCGTTGTAGGTATTCTCGATCGAGAGCATCGGAACGGCGTGCCGGACGGTCCTGAACCCGTCGAGCGGCTGGCCGCCGACGCGCTGGGTGGGACTTTCGGGCGTGATCAGTTCGGGATGGTCGGCCTCGATCGCTTCGAGCCGCTCCATCAGGCGATCGTAGTCACGATCGCTGATGGTCGGAGCGGCGTCGACGTAATAAAGCCGGTTATGCGTTTCAATTTCCGCTCGAAGGGTTTCGAGCTCGCGGACGACATCCGAGTCAGCCACGTCGAACCTCCTCTCGCGGCATTCTTCAGTTCTCAGAACCCGCCGAAGACCCAGTCCGATCCGGCGATGGTGTAGTCAAGGACTTCCCCTTCACCGAACCAGAGGGCGATTTCACGAGCGGCCGATTCGGGGCTGTCCGAGCCGTGGAGCAGGTTGTTCTGCTTGCTGATCGAATAATCGCCGCGGATCGTGCCCGGAGCGGCGGCGACACCGCTAGTCGCGCCCAGCATCGACCGGACGACCGTGATGGCCTCGTTCCCTTCGAGAACGCCGACGACCACCGGACCACCGGTGATGAAGTCGATCAGTCCACCAAAGAACGGCTTGTCCTTGTGCTCGGCGTAGTGCTTCTCGCCGAGTTCGCGGCTGACCTGGATGAGTTTCAGCGCGGCGATCCGGAGCCCCTTGGCCTCAAACCGAGCAAGAATCGAACCGACCAGCCGGCGCTGAACGCAATCGGGCTTGAAGATGATCAGGGTGTGCTGCATGAAAGTAATTCCCAGCGAGGCGGTAGGGACCTCGGGCAAAGTTGGCGACTCATCCCGTCTCGATTGGAAACGGACAATCAGTGTAGTCATCCCGCCGGTTCCGTTCAATGTTTCGTGGGACCGGATCGGTGAGGAGGTGAGGAGAGAATTGCCGGACCAGGAAGGTTGGGCCTCGCCGAGGCTCGGCCGAAGCCGACGGTTTTCGGGTACTTCAGGAAAAACTTGAAAAATCGGCGACATTTCGGTCAGCAAAACTTGAGGAATCGTCAGGGTCTGACCGAGTTTGTAGAGGTACAAAGCGGATTTCCGGGATGACCGGAAAAATCGTCAAACTCCGCTTGACTGGTTTTCCGATCCAGTTTATGACACCGACTCGTCTTCTCGCCTTTCTCGATCGCCCTCCCTTCATTGATCCACACCTCGACATCCTGGACGATCCCGAAACGTCGGGGAAGCCGCCGATGCCCTGTTCGGGTGCCGGCACGTCGAAGCATCGGATTCACGTCAATCGCCCCGGGAATTTCGTAAGAAGGACCGTCGCCAGGGAAGTCGGCGGTCATGCCCGGAAGCGGTGAAAGGAGGTCGCGTTGGGAAGCCTTAGAACGCTCACGATCCTCTTGGCCCTGGGAGCATGGGGGGTCGCCACGGAAGGCACTCCTCCAGTGGATGACACATCCCCAGCGAGCGGGGCGGCACGGGCACCCTTGCCCGCTCCGGCCTCGGAATACCTCAAGGGGGGCATTCGCCTGTACAACACGGGCGATCAGGCCATGGCCGCCAAGTACTTGAAGGTGGCCAGCGATTATCGCGATCAACTTCAGGCGACCGAGGTCGCCCAGCTCGACTCTTACCTGGCAAAGATGAACCCGGCCGCGTCCGCTCCGACCGACCCGGCCGTTCGGCCGGCCGCGACGGACGCGACCGCCGGATCGATGGCCCCGACGGGATCGACTCCGGTCTCGATGTCGCCGCCGATCGGCTCGCCGCGCGGGACCAGCGACCCCAAACAGGAGGCTCGCTGGAAGCTCCAGGCCGCTCGCGAGCAGCTCCGGATGGGCAACTACGACGAGGCCACGGCCATCGTCGTCGAGGTCCAGAAAATGAACATCAAGTGGGGTCTCTTCGACGAGACGCCCGCCAAGGTGGCCGAGGCGATCGCCAAGGCCCGCACGAAGGTCACGGCCTCCTCAGGCACGGTCGTCAAGGACAAGAAAGTCGCCCTGGCCAAGCTGAAGGAAGCTCGCGACCTGCTCGCGAACAATCAGTACGACCAGGCCGAATCGATCGCGATGGAAGTCAAGAGCTGGGGAATTTCCTTCGGAGTCTTCGGCGAAAATCCCGACAAGATCGCTTCGGCCGCCCGGGCGCTCCGGCGTCACGAGGAACAGCGTTCGACCCCGGTCAAGATGCAGCAGAGCACCGAGCAGTATGACATCCTGGTCAGCGAAGCTCGCAAGTTTGTCGCCAAGGGTCAGTACGACCTGGCCGCCGCCAAGGCCAACCAGGCCCTCCGGATGAACGTTTATCCGGCGGTGACCGCCGACCGGGCCGAATCGGTTCTCAACGACATCGAGATGGCCAAGGCGAACGCGGCCAAGCCGGCCGCGACCGTCGCCGCGGTTTCGACCCCGGCCGCGCCCGTCGCTGCGGTTTCGACCCCGGCTGCGACCGCCTCAAAGCCGGCCCTGGCTGAGACCCCCAGCCTGGCCGCCGAGCGTGAGGCCAACGCCTTGCTCGCGACGGGGAACGGAACGGCCGCCGCCGCCAAGTTCATCGAAGCCGAGAAGCTTCGGGCTCGCGAACTGAACCAGCCGACGGAACTGGCCTCGGCCGCCCCGGCCGTCGATCGCTCGGTTCAGCAGGTTGCCAACGGTCTTGAGACGCTGCCCCAGGCTCCGGCTCAGGCCCCGGCCGATCCGCTGGCCCCGCCCGTTCTTGGATCGGCTCCGCCGGCTCCGGACGGACTGCCCGCTCTGGGTGCTCCGGAAGCGGCTCCGGCTCCGATCGCTGACCCGGCCTCGCCCCCCGTGGCGATGCCCGTTCCCGACGCCGCTCCTCTGTCCTCGGCGGCTCCGGCCCTGTCCTCGAACGCTCTGCCGGCCGGCAACAAGGGCGAAGAGTTGCTCTCGCAGGCCAAGGCCATGTTCGGCAGAGGCAACTACGCCGCCGCTCGCCAGATGGTCGAGGAAGCCAAGGCCGGCAACTACGGCGTGAACGCTCAGGCCGACGAGATGCTCGCCCAGATCGCTCTGTCCGAGCAGGGTGGGGCTCTGGCCGTCTACGAAGCGGCTCTAGACGCCATGCGGAAGAACGATATCGAGCGGGCTCGGGCCTTGCTGACCGAGGTCGCCGCCTCGGGCGCGGCTCTCGATGAAGGGATGCTCGAAAAGGTCAACAACCTCCTGCTGAAGCTGCCCAAGCCGGGTGCCACCGGCCGGGCCATGGCCGCCGACGTCCCGGTCAACGACGCCGAGACCTTGAAGGCCCAGCAGATGAACGCCGAGGTCGGCACGAAGGTCGCCGAAGCTCGACGGATGATGGAAGTCGATCCCGAAAAGGCGATCGAACTCCTTCAGACGACGCTCGCTTCGGTCAAGGCCGCCGATCTGCCGGCCACAGTGGCCCGGACGATGGTCCGACGCCTCGAAGTCGCCATCGAACTGTCGAAGGCCGACAAGGTCAAGTTCGACGAGAAGATGAAGGACAAGTCGGCCAAGGCAGAGATCGAGACCAAGAAGCTCCGGATTCTCGAAGCCTCGAAGGTCAAGGACCTGGCCGTCAAGGACCTGATGACCAAGGCCGAGGAAGCCAACGCCAAGGGCGACTACGCCAAGGCCGAGGAACTCGCCCGTCGTGCACAGGAGATTGATCCCAATGCGATCGGCCCGCAGATGCTGGCTTTCAAGGCCAACATGCAGCGGCACTACGAACTCGATCGCGACAACAAGCGGAACAAGGAAGAAGGCTTCCTGAACGAGATGCAGGCGGTCGATGCCTCGATGATCATCGACTCGAACGTGAGCAGCAACGGAATCTCCTTCCCCAAGAACTTCAAGGAGATGTCGGAACGGCGGAAGAAGGCCCAGCTTTCCGACAACCGCCAGCGTTCGATGGGCGAGATCGCCATCGACAAGAAGCTGAACGAGCCGATCACGCTGAACCTGAAGGATCAGACGCTCGAAGAAGCCATGGCGTTCATCTCGAACTACACCGGTTTGAACGTGCACATCGATTCCAAGGCACTGAACGACGAGGGGCTCAGCCGTGAGTCGAAGGTGTCCATGACGGCCAACAGCATCAAGCTGAAGACCGCGCTGAAG
>JAJYCH010000253.1 GCA_021778575.1 Planctomycetota bacterium | reverse complement strand
GCCAAGCTGCAACAGGCGGTCGACGCGAAGACGAAAACGTTCCTGGCCGCCGCGTTCGACAAGGAATTGCTCAAGCACCCCGAGCCCCTCCGTAAAGCGCTCCGCGACGCCTACGAGACCCCGGCCGGCAAGCGGAACGAGGCCCAGAAGAAGCTGCTGGCGGACAACCCGAGTGCGAACATCAGCCCCGGCGTCCTCTACCAGTACAACCAGAACGCGGCCGACGAACTGAAGAAGGACCAGGAGCGGGTCAACGCCAAGCGGGCCGAGAAGCCGGTCGAGGACTTCGTCAGCGTCGCCAACGAACTGCCAGCCAACCGTCCCGTCACGAAGCTCTTCCACCGGGCGAGCGGCGTCGTGGCCTGCGACCGACGGGCTGCTCCGGTTCATCCCTTACGCGGGAGCGGCCACGGCGTTCGCCCTGCCGTTCCTGTTCTCGATCGCGACCCTGGAGCCCACCGATTCGCTGCTCCGGCCGATCCTGGTCGTCGCCCTTTATGGGGTGCTGGAAATCGCGGCGAATATGTTCCTGGAGCCGATGATCTACGGCAAGACGACCGGAGTCTCGGCGCTGGCGTTGCTGGTCTCGGCGATGTTCTGGACCTGGCTCTGGGGGGGAATCGGCCTGTTGCTGTCCACTCCCTTGACCGTTTGCCTGGCGGTCCTGGGCAAATATGTGCCCAGCCTCCGGTTCTTCGCCACGTTCCTCCGCGAAGAGGTCGACCTCGACCCCGGCGTCCGGTTCTATCAGCGGTTGCTGGCGATGGATCAGGACGGAGCGTCGAACGTGCTTGAGGGCGTGCTCAAGAAGCATTCGCGATCCGAGGTGTTTGATAAAGTGATCGTCCCGACCCTCTCGCTGGCCGAGCGCGACTTTATTCGAGGGGAGATCGACGAGCGTGAGCAAGCGTTTATTCTTCGGGTGATGACGGACGTTCTCGAAGACCTCGAAGGAGAGCCCGAGGTCGACCTGGCGTCGCTGGCGAACTCGAACCAGGCAGCCCCCGTGCTGGAGGGGTCGGTCGAACCGGAGCGGAAACCGCTGAAGATCCTGGCGATCCCGGCCAACGACGCGAGCGACGCGTTTGTGCTCCGACTGCTCGGGCATCTGCTGGCGGCGTCGAAGGTGTCGATCGAGATCGTCGAGGAGGTGGAGACTCCGTTGAAGGTCGTCGAGCGGATCGCCGAGACCAAGCCCGACGTGGTCCTGATCTCGCACCTTCCGCCGGATGGACTGACCGCCGCGCGCTACCTGGTCCGACGGATCAAGGTCCGGAACCCGCAACTGAACGTCGTCGTCGCTCGCTGGGACGAGGCCCGAGACGCCGAGGCCGCCGCCGAACGTCTGACGTCTGCCGGTGCCTCGATCATGCTCGGCAGCCTGACGGAAACACGTGATTATCTGGTTGACCTGTCAACCAACAAGAAGCCTGATGAGGGAAAACCCAAGGAGATCGGCGAGCTCCGACCGGTGGCCGTGGGCTGATCGGTCTGTCCCCAGTTTCGCGACCCGGCGAGTCGTTCCTTGAGTCACCAGAGGGTTTCGCGGAATGGTGTAACGATTCCGTCGGGTGGGCTCAGCTCACCAAGAATGGAAGCTGGTGGGCCGAGCCCACCCGGACGCGGAGAAATCGAGAAGTCATTCGCGGCCCTTTGCTGAACGTCGGCCCGGACGCAGAGATTTCCGCGTCCGGGCGAAGTCGTCTTCGAGGCGATCGCTCAGGCGGCACCAGTGACGATCAAATTGCCGGTTCCCTGGCTGGAGCCGTAGTTGGTGGTCGCCGCGTAGTTGACGACGACTGCCCCGGTGTGGGTGCCAACGGCATCGGTCGTGGCGACACCGGTCAGGGTGGCCACTCCGTTAGTGCCGGTCACGGCGGTCCCGACCGAGGTTCCATCGAGCTTGAAATCGACCGTCTGGCCGGCGATTCCCAGGCTGGTGACCGAGGACAGGAGAGTGGCCGCCAAGGTGGCTGTGCCTCCGGAGTTCGCAGTTCCCGAGACCAATCCCAGCGTGGTGGCCGCCGGACTGACCACGAGGTTTCCGGTGGCCGAGGCCGAGGCGGCGCTGCTGTCGCCGGCGAAACTGGCGGCGACTCCGTTTGTGTCCACTCCGACCGCCCGGCTGGTCGCGACCCCGGCGAGGGTGGCGATGCCCGAGACGTTGGTCACGGCCGAGCCGGCCGACACTCCATCAAGGGTGAAGTTGATGGTCTTTCCCGCGATCGGCTGGTTGGTCGTCGCGTTGGTGAACGTGGCGACCAGGACGGCGGTTCCGCCAAACGAGGCGGTCCCGGAGACGCTGGCGAGACTCGCGGGATTGCTGGCGACGACCAGGTTGCCGGTCGCGGTGGAGGCCGCGTAGTTGGCGGCTCCGGCGAAGTTGGCGACCACGCCGCCGACATCGGTCCCCGCGGCCTTGGACGTGGCCACTCCGGTCAACGTCGCCACGCCCGCGTTGTTGGTCACGGCCGAGCCAACCGAGGTTCCATCGAGATGGAAGAGGACCGTTTCTCCCGAGATCGGGATTCCGGTGTTACCGGCGATGAGAGTGGCGGTCAAGGTCGCGGTTCCACCGACGGCCGCCGACCCGGAAACGCTGTTCAGGGTTGTTCCGGCCGGGCTCACGACCAGGTTCCCGGTGCCCGAGGAGGCGACGTCATTGGTAGTGCCGGCGAAGCTGGCGATCACGCCGTTGGCGACGGTCCCGACGGCGTCGGCGGTGGCCACGCCGGTCAGATTCGCCACGCCGGAGCTGTTGGTCACGGCGGTCCCGACCGAGACACCGTCGAGTTTGAAGCTGATGGTCGCGCCCGTGATACCGAGACTGGTTGATGAGTTGATCAGCGTCGCCGTCAAGCTGGCGGTGCCGCCCCGGGTGGCCACTCCGCTGACGCCGGAGACGGCCGTGTTGTTCTGCGAGACCACCAGATTGCCCGAGGAATTGGTGGCGGCGAGATAGTTGGTATTTCCCGCGAAGTTGGCGGCCACGTTCCCGGCATGGGTTCCCTGGCCGTCGGAAGTGGCCACGCCGGTCAAGGTCGCGACCCCCGAACTGCTGGTCACCGCGTTGCCGACCGAAACGCCGTCGAGAGTGAAGTTGACGATCGCGCCGGCGACCCCTTGATGGGTGACGGCCGAGGTCAGGGTGGCCGTCAAGGTGGCCGTTCCACCGAGTCCGGCGACACCGCTGACCTGCGCGAGGGCCGAGCCTGCCTGGGTGATGACCAGGTTACCTTGGGCCGTGCTGGCGGCGATGTCGGTCGTCCCCGCGAAGCTGGCGACGACTCCACTGGTGTCGGTCCCCGCGCTATTCGTCGAGGAGATTCCCGACAAGGTCGCCCGGCCGTTGGCGTCGGTCACCGCCGACCCGATGGGATTGCCATCCAGCGAGAACGTGACAACCCGACCCGCGAACGGGAGGTTGGTGGCCAGATTCGTCAGAGTGGCCTGGAAGCTGTCGGTTCCGCCGAAGACGCCGGTTCCCGAGACGTTGGAGATGGTGGTCGAGGTCTGGTTGACCGTCAGATTCCCGGTGGAATAACTCGAAAGGAAGTTGGTGTTCGTCGCGAACCGGGCGAGGACGCCGCTCGGATCGAGGCCGACCGGGGCGGTGGTGGGAACTTCGTTCAAGGTTGCCACGCCGACGAAGTTCGTGACCGCGACTCCGGCAAACGCTCCGTCGAGCGTGAAAGCGACGGTCTGACCCATGACCGGCGAGCCGTTGAACGAGTTGACGGTGGCCGTGAGCGTCGCCGTTCCGTCGGACCCCGTGGCTCCTGAAACGCCGGTGATCAGGCTGACCACCTGCCCCTGGTTCGCCGACGGATGCTGGGTGATATTCGCCGGCACCTTGCTGAACGCCCCGCGCGGTCCAAAGATCCCGGTCGTGTCGAGGACCGAACCGACGAACGTCTTGATCGCCGAAGCGGCCTGGCTCGACGCGTTGGTCGGAGCGGCCTGCGCGATCGTGTTGACGGTGCTTTCCAGGATGTTGATCCGGTTATCCGTTCGGCCCGAGATCGCCAGGGACGATGGCTGAATCGCCGCGTGGATCTGACCTCGATAGGCTTCGGCCTCGGCTCCCAGCGTTGTGTTGAACTGGTCGAGGGTCAGCGAACCGTTCCCCAGGTCGTTCGAGAGCAAATTCAACTGGTTCCGAAACGCCTTGGTCAGGCTGGCCGGGACACTCTTCGCGGTGCCGATCCCCTGGATCGGTCCCGAAGTGAGCGACTTGATCGTCGATTGGAACGTCCACGACAGGTTACTACCGGGTATCAGGCCAACCTCGCTCCGCTGATTCTCGGCGATCAGGCTGGCGACCACGCTTTGCCCCTGAAGGCGAAGGATCTGGTCGATCTCGATCTTGGGGAAGTGGCCGGCGATCTTCTGAGCGACCAGGTTCTGCTCGTAGCGGATCTCCAGAGCCTGGGCCTCGACGATAAATCCATTCGAGTTGACAGCACCCGAATTCAGATCGGCCAGCGGGCCGCTGATCAGTTGCGACTGGAGCGCCGTCACCATCTTGGTGATCACCGCCGGCGCCGTGTTCTTCCCCTGTTTCGCCTCGGCGAACAGGTTGGTCAGCGACGGCCCGACAAACGTCTCGGTCGACGCCGTCAACAAGGCCCGAGGCTCGAGCGTCTCGACCAGGAAACCCCCGCGACGCCCCACACGTCGGCGCGGCCGATTTTCTTGCTTGTCGTTCATCACTTGTTCATTCCTTTGAAAAGGAAAACTCGGACTCAAGTGATCCGCCGGCGGATGCGTGGGGGGCAAGATCGTCGCCAGGCGACCGATTGCAATCCAGATCGGGAATCGCCCTTGATCAGTCCGGCCGGACAAACCTCAACTGAGTCAAGTATCCGATGACGTAATCCCTTGCGAAATTTGTCGCGTCAAGCGGACTGCGCGGTCAATCTCCCGCGACTGGTCAATAGCGTCGCGGACGGAACCGGCACGACCGGGTCACAATCCACCTGACGGAACGAGATCAAGCCTTTCATCGGCGCAGATCCTCACCTGTTTGGATGAATTCTCACCCGGATCGGTGCTCCACCCGGACAGATGCGCGGATTTTCCGGCCCGGGAAGAGTTGACCGTCGGCAAGTCGGCAAGTCGGCGATCGGGGTCGATGCCGCGCGCGTGAGGTCCGGGAAGAGGGTCGCCTGATCACGGTCGACGATCACCGGCGGTGAATTCCTCGGGCTCGATCAACGGCCGGATCGCGGCCTCGAACGACCCATCGCAGAGCCATTTTCTCATCACGTCGTCCGCCAGCGTGTTGGCAATCGCCGCCAGGATCATCCCCTGATCGAGCGACAGGACGCAATGACTGACGGCTCCGGTGGTGACGTTCACCGAGTCATGAAAGCCTTCGGTCGGCGTGAACATCGGATAAGTCTGCTTGAGCGACCGGAGGTTCCGCAGGCTTTCACGAGGGGCGTAGCGCATGGCCAGAAACGAGGCGTGCGCGGTGACCACTCCTTCAAAGACCGGACCGGTCGGTTTGCCCCGTTTCGGTTTGTCCCCCTGGGAGAGCTCGAAGGTCCGATAACCATCGACTTCGGTTCCGATATCCGCGACGCCGTAGGTCTGATATCCCCCTTCCGGCGTCCACGAGGGAGAGAAACCCCAGGCTCCATAACTGCGGACGATCAACCCCTGTTCAATCTGGGCTCGGACGTACAAGGGGTGGTTGATTCCCCAGCTTCGCGGAGCCCAGGTCTCCTCGGGAACGAACAGAGGGACCATCAGGGCCTCGAACATGCTTCCGCCCCAGGTCGGCACCAGATCAAGCTCCCGGAACTGATAGTGGCCCTCGAAAACCGGCACGCCGAGATACGTCCGAGTCACCCCCTGGGGACGTTGCGACTGGGGAGCACGATCCACCGGGAGCGTCCGAAACATCCGGTAATAATGTTCGGCCGGAACCTGCTTCCGGGCCAGCGCGAGATAGCTGATGATCCTTGGCTCGGTGTTGAGCATCCCATAAAACGCGGTGAACTGACGCTCGACGGTGTTGTAGCCGCCATGGAATTGACCGGGATGTTCGAGCGGGTTGGTCGGGTCGAAGGGAACATAGAAAAAGCCGAAATCCATCGGCTTCACCAACGTCTCGGCGCGATCCCTCAGTTCGGGTCGAGCGTTGCGAACCATCGTCAAGGCCACGGCGAGCCAGGCATTGTCCACGCTCGACAGAAACGCGCTGGACGGCCGGAACTTTTCTTGATCGACGCGGGCGCCGGTTTTGACATCATAAAGGTTGTAATAGAAGTGATTTTGACGATCCATCCGCTCCAACATGGTGAGCGTCGCCCGAAGCCGCCGGTCGGTCTCGGCGTCGTCGATCAGGTCCAGGCTTCGGGCCGCCAGGACCGACCAGAGATAGGAAGCGATATCGGTGGGAGAGGTCAGTTGCGACGGCTTCCACTCCCCTTGAGCGTTGCCCTGGAGATGGTCCGACGTCAGTCCGTTGCGATCGGTCATCGCGTCGAATGAGCGCCAGGTCGCCCGAGCATAGTCGAGCAACTCGGCTCGCTCCGCGGGATTCCAGTCTTGACCGGACGCCGGATCGACAGCGAACAGTGACATGACAATCACCACCAGGATCGAAATCGGCAGCCGCGATTGATGGTTCATGATCCGCTCCCAATCGTGGGCTCGCGCCACGGCGGCAACCTTTCCTTGAAAATACTCGCACATATCAAACCAAGACGAAAACAAGATTCTCGATGCTTGCCGCGAATCCACGATCATTCCCACCTTCCGAATAGAGATCGGCACGATTGATGCTAGTGAGAACCGGACACCGACCACGGCACGCGCAACCGAAACGAGTAAAAACCCCACGAAAACAAGGGCGGACTCTCGTGAATGATCGCGAATCGAAGGCCCTTTCGATTTTCGAAAACCCCTTGTATAATTCCTAGTCCACCGGGCCATTCTTGCTATTGTAATGCCGAGACAAGTCTGACCTTCGAGCGAGAAGCGTCCTCAAGTCTTCCCTCCT
>JAJYCH010000252.1 GCA_021778575.1 Planctomycetota bacterium | reverse complement strand
GGCGATCGAGGCTCTGAAACAGGGGCGAGAGGTCGAATACGGCTTCCTCGGCGTCCAGCTTCCGCGCGACGGCACGAACCGGATCGATGGCGTGGCGCTGGGCACTCCCGCCGGCGAAGGGGGTCTGATGTCCGGCGATGAGGTTCTGGCGATCGGCCACCTCCCCGTGACCGATTCCGACACGCTGGTGATGGCGGTCAACGCCTTCAGCCCCGGCTCGCCGATCAAGGTCAAGATCCGCCGTGACGACGAGATCATCGAGAAGACCGTCGTGCTCTCGAAGCTTCGGATCGCCGGTGAAGTGATCGCCACCAGTCGCCCCCTGGCCTGGCGCGGGCTCCGGGTCGACTTCACCAGCACCGACCCCCGGGTCAGCTACGGCCCCGACGTGATCAAGGCCATGTCCAAGGGGGGCGTCCTGATCACCGAGGTCCAGCCCGGCTCCTCCGCCGACGAGGCCGGTCTGAAAGTCGGCCAGTATATCGTCAGCGTCGACGGAATGTCGGTCAAAACTCCCGCCGCCTTCGCCGACGCGGTCGAAAAGCTCAAGGGGCCGGTCGTCCTGACCACCGAGGGCGAGAAAACGTTCACCATCCGCTGAAAACCCGGTTTGCCCGACCAGCCCGCGACGGAATATGAGAGAAAGCCCGACGAACCACCAACCAATCCGGGCGGATTGGCTTCGTTTTTCGCGAAGCATGCCCGATGGCGGATTGGCTTCGTTTTGTTCCCGGACGCATTTTCCGTTGCGGATTTCCGGCAATCCGTAGGGTGTGTCGAGCGTCAGCGAAGACGCACCGATGCCGTTGTTGAGAATCGAGGGTGATCCTCGGTGCGTCTTCGCTGACGCTCGACACACCCTACATTTTGCCTGTTTTGACAATCCTCGCAGGACAACATAGAGACATGCGGATTGGCTTCGTTTTGTCGACGACGATTCGCCGATTCCCCCACGACACCGGGGTCTTTGACCGGAACGAAGCCACTCGGATGGCCCTCGGGGTGGGAGATGGCTTCGTTTTCGGTTATCTTGAAAACCAGGATCGGACGCCTCGACGGCTCGGGGCCTTATCCTCCCGTATTGATGCCCATTTGACGACTGAAACGGCCAGGCCATGACCACCGACGAAATTCGCGAAGCCTATCTCGACTTCTTCGCCTCCAAAGGGTGCGTCCGCCGCCCGAGCGACGTGCTGGTCCCGAAAGAGGACAAGACCGTCCTCTTCACGCCGGCCGGGATGAACCAGTTCAAGCGGGAATTCATGGGGCTGGGCGACCCGAATTTCAAGAAGGCCACCACCTGCCAGATGTGCATCCGGACCGGCGATATCGAGAACGTCGGCAAGACCCCGCGCCACATGACGTTCTTCGAGATGCTCGGCAACTTCAGCTTTGGCGATTATTTCAAGCGTGAAGCGATCCACTGGGCCTGGGAATTTCTCACCGTCATCCTCAAAATCCCCGCCGACCGCCTGACCGTCACGGTTTACCTCGACGACGACGAAGCTTACGGGATCTGGAACAAAGAGATCGGCCTCGACCCGAGCCGGATCACCCGGATGGGCGAGGACGATAACTTCTGGCCCGCCGGTGCCCCAACTCACGGCCCCGACGGCGTTTGCGGTCCGTGCTCCGAGATTTTCTACCACGGCGACGGGATCGAGGAAGTCGAGATCTGGAACCTCGTCTTCACCCAGTTCAACCGCGTGGGCGTCGGCCTGCTCGAACCCCTTCCGGCGCAGAACATCGACACCGGGATGGGCCTGGAACGGCTCGCCGCCGTGCTCCAGAAGGTGCCGACAAACTTCGACATCGACATTTTCAAGCCGCTGGTCGCCGCCTCGGCCGAGCAACTGGGAATCACGCTCGACGGCGTGACCGATGCCGAGCAGCCCGAGATCCGGGTGGTCCGTCGGATCGCCGACCACGTCCGGACGCTCACGTTTTGTATCCACGAGAACGTCAAGCCCGACGCGAACGAGCAAGGTTACGTCCTCCGGGTCCTGCTCCGTCGGGCGCTCGTCGAAGCCTACCGGATCAGGTCGGGCGACCTCGAACCGTTCCTCTACAAGATTGTTCCCGTCGTCGCCGAGGTGATGGCGAAGCCCTATCCCGACCTCCGCGAGAGCGTCCCCCGGATTCAGACCGTGATCCGCGAGGAGGAAGAACAGTTCTTCCGGAACCTGGAAAGCGGGATGAAGTACTGGAACCAGATCCTCAAGAAGACCCGCGCCGCCGGCGCTGATCGGATTTCGGGCAAGGATGCGTTCGTACTCCATGCCACGCATGGGTTTCCGGTCGATGTGACCGAATTTCTCGCCGTCGATCAGAACCTCTCGGTCGACCGCGCCGGGTTTGACGAGGCGATGGCCGAGCACGAGAAGATTTCGCGGCCGATGCTCGGAGCCGCCGCCGTCTTCACCGCCGGTCCGCTCGACGCCTTGAAGAAGTCGTACCACCACGGCAACGAATTCCTCGGCTACACCACGACCTCGGCCGAAGCGAAGATCATCGGGATCGTCGAGCAAAACAGCCTGGCCGATTCGGCGACGACCGGCCCTGAAGGGGCCTCGCCGATCGTGCTGGTTCTGGACAAGACACCGTTCTACGGCGAGAGCGGCGGTCAGGTGGGCGACCTCGGCACGATCCGGGGCGTTGGGTTCGTTTTTCAGGTGACGGACACCCGGAAAGAGAACGACTTCACCCTCCACATCGGCAAGGTGACCGAAGGAACCGTGACTCTGGGAGCAACCGTGACCGCCGAGGTCGATGCCGAGCGTCGCGAGGCGATCCGCCGGGCGCACTCGGCCACTCACGTCCTGCACCATGCCTTGCATATCCACCTGGGTAAGCACGCCCAGCAGGCCGGTAGCAAGGTCGAGCCCGACCGGCTCCGGTTCGACTTCGCCAATCCCGAGGCCATCGGCCGCGACCGGCTCAAGGTGATCGAGCAGACCGTCAATCACCGGGTCCTCAAGGCCGAACCGGTCTCGTGGACGACGATGCCGATCGCCGACGCCCGGAACCTGGGCGCAATGGCTTTGTTTGGTGAAAAGTATCCCGAGGTCGTCCGGGTTGTCTCGATGGGAGACTTCTCCCGCGAGCTTTGCGGCGGGACGCACCTCGACAACGTCGGTCAGATCGGTCTGTTCAAGGTGATCGGCGAGGAATCGGTCTCGGCCGGAACCCGGCGGATCACCGCCTTGACCGGCAAGGCCGCGCTCGACCTGATCCACCAGGAAGAACAGGCCCTGGCCGAAGTGGCCGCCGCGCTCAAGGTTCCCACGGCGCTCGTCCCTGACCGCGTGGCCGCGCTGATTGAGGAGGTCAAGACCCTCAAGAAACAGATCTCGCAGCGCAAGGCCGAAACGGCTCCCAAAACCTCGCCGGACGACTTGCTGGCCTCGGGCGTGATGGTCGGCGCGATCAAGGTCGTCGCCGTCGGTGTCGGTTCGGAAAGTCCCGACGATCTCCGTCAACTGATTGACGTCCTCCGTCGGAAGCAGCCGACCGGCCTGGCGGTTCTGCTGGCATCAAGCGCCGAGGGGAAAGTGAACCTCGCCGCCGGTCTGACACCCGACGCGATCGCGCTTGGTCTGAACGCCGGGCAATGGTTGAAAGCGGTCGCCCCGGTCGTCGGCGGTGGCGGCGGTGGAAGGCCCGACCTGGCTCAGGCCGGCGGCAAGCAGCCCGACCAGATTCCGGCGGCGCTGGAGAAAGCGTTGGCGTTTGTTCGTGAAAAGCTGGGATAATCGGACGGCAACTCTTCCCGAGGTGACCGATGGCGACACTCGAAGAACCCGGCTCGATCGACGCGAATAACTCTGTCCAGGTCGTTGAAGGTCGGCTGCTGTTCGACGGGCAGAGGCTCGACCAGCCGACTTTTCATGAACTCTACTCAAAAATGCCCGAGGATTTTCGTGCCGAGTTGATCGACGGGGTGGTTGCTCTGATGAACATGCCTCTCTTCGAGGATCACGGCTGTCCCGATGTCGATATGAGTGCCGTTTTGTTCATTTACAGCATGGACACACCGGGAACGATCGTGCAAGCCAACACGACCGTGATTCTCGGTCCACGGAGTGAAGTCCAGCCCGATTCGGCACTCAAAATTGATCCGGCCTGGGGCGGTCAAACGACTCGTGATGAACGGGGTGCGACGATCGGTTGCCCGGAGCTGGTCATCGAGATCGGCTCCCGTTCGCTCCCGTTCGATCTGAACGTCAAGAAGCGAATTTACGACGATGCGGGGGCGCTCGAATATGTCGTTTTCGATGTCCCCCATCAAAAATTTCATTGGTTCGCTCGGCTCGATGGTCGTCTGAAGCTCGTTCCGAAAGATGCCGATGGGCTTTACCGGTCGCGAGCCTTTCCCGGACTCTGGGTCGACGAGGCTGCTTTTGTCCGGGGAGAGAAGCGAGCGGTCGTCGACACCATCCGCCGAGGCGTGGAATCGGCCGAGCATGGCGATTTCGTCGAGCTTCTACGGCAAAACCGGGTAAACCGGCCTTGACGGGGTTGGGCGGGTCATTACAATGGTCGTTTCGCCAATGGGTGAGGAGGGGCGTCCGGCATGGGTCGACGCTCAGGACACGAAGTTAGGTAGCCCAGTTCCATGAATTGTTATCAGGCGAAGGCCGGTGAGCTGGCCAAACAGTGGTACGTGATCGACGCCAACGAGGCCGTCGTGGGCCGGCTTGCCGCGCAGATCGCTCCGATCCTCATGGGTAAGCACCGGCCGACGTACACCCCTTATCTCGACACTGGCGACTACGTGATCGTCACCAACGTCGATAAGGTTGTCTTCACCGGCAACAAGTGGCAGCAGAAGTTCTACCAGCGCTACTCGGGTCACCCGGGCGGTCAGAAGGAAGAACAGGCCTGGAAGCTGTTCCAGCGTCATCCCGACCGGATCTTGAAGCTGGCGATTCAGCGGATGATGCCGAAGAACAAGATCGGCCGCCACATGATGAGCAAGCTCAAGCTCTATGTGGGAACCGTTCACGAGCATCAGGCCCAGTCGCCGATCCCGCTGCCGGCGATCCACGGTCGCCCGTCCGCTTCGGGAGCGATCTATACCGTCGCGCCGGTGCCGAAGGCCAAGAAAACGGTCCAGAAATCGGTTGCCGCCGAGGTGATCGCCCCCAATATCACCGAGCCGCAGCGCCCCTCGCCGGCCGACGTGGCCGCCGAGACGCCAGCCGTCGAGACCCCGACCGTCGAGTGATCGCCCCCTGGGTGATCGCCCTGGCCGGCACTCCAATCCAGCGTTCCGCCCGGTTCGACCGGATCATTCCGGGCGGCAATTTATCTGAACCATTGACTGACCGACTGACCCGATCGGGCTGAGGATCGAACCAACGATGGCGGCCGTTATCAATCCCTATGTCTGGGGCACCGGGCGGCGCAAGACCGCCGTCGCCCGCGTCCGGATCATTGAAGGCACCGGTAAGTTCCTGATCAACAAACTAGAAGTTGACCAGTACTTCACCGAGGAAACCCAGCGTAGCGACGTTCGGGCTCCGCTCAAGATCACCGAGATGACCGAACGGCTCAACGTCTTCGTGAACGTCAAGGGATCGGGCAAGAACAGCCAGTCGGGAGCGATCCTCCTCGGCCTGGCCCGCGCCATCGCCGAGCACCGCCCGGACCTCCTGCCGGTCCTTCGCGACGCCGACTTCTTGACCCGTGACGCCCGAATGGTCGAGCGTAAGAAATACGGCCACAAGAAGGCCCGTAAGAGCTTCCAGTTCAGCAAACGCTGATTCCGGCTCGAACGATCAATCGAACACCGATTCAAGAACACGCGGACCGCGGATCATTATCAGATCCGTGGTTACGCGTGTTTTTATGCGTATGAGGAATCGTGGCCTTGCGAAATCAAAGGCTGGCTTGGCTTGTGGAGACATGCCACCCAGGAACTCATACCCGGCTCTGCTGACGTCTTGTTACCGTAGGCTCTCCCGGGTAACAGGGCCGAGCCAACCCTACCAAGCCACAGACGAAACGAGTCGCGGAGAACTGCATAATGGCAATTCTCCGCGACTCTTTGAGCAACTCAATTTACGTCTGCCGATCGCGATCAGTCGGCCTTGGTCCGTTTGGGTGCTTCAGGCGCCTGCGCGGTGAGCCAGCCCAGGCGGTAGGCGGCTCGGGCGACCTTGGCGGCCTTGTCGAAGTCGGCCTTGTCGTAGTCGTCGGTCGACTTGTGGTAGTCCTCGTGGACTCCACAGAAGAAGAAGACGACCGGAATCCCTTTGCGGGCAAAGTTCGCGCTATCGGTCCGCCCGAAGAACTGGTCGGCGTCGTACTTGATCTCCAAACCTTCAGCCACGGCGGACGCGGCCGCCGCAGTGGCCAGGTTCGAGTGGCTCGGGTGCTTGTCCGAGGGCGTCAGGCCGATCGACTTGCCATCGTTCCGGCTCACCATGTCGATGTTGATATCGGCCACGATCTTGTACCCTTCGGGCAGCGAGATATGGTTCGAGAACCACTCGCTTCCCCAGAGTCCCTTCTCTTCGCCCGAGACCCAGAGGAACGCGATCGTCCGCGCCGGTTTCGGGCCATCGCCGAAGGCTTCGGCGATTTCAAGGAGCGAGCTGGTCCCCGACGCGTTGTCGTCGGAACCGTTGAAGATCACCCCCTGGGCATCGACGCCGACGTGGTCGTAGTGGGCGCTGAAGATTACCACTTCCTTCGACTTCTCGGGGTCGGTTCCGGGGAAGAAGCCGACGACGTTCCGGTCTTCCTTCAGCTCCTTCTTCGCGTTCAGGTTGAACCGGAGCGAAACCCCTTCGAGGATTCGCGGAGTCAGGTTGGTCGAATCGAAGGCGGCGTCGGTGAACAGCTTGTCGCGGATCGCATCAACGACGGCGAAGGCCGGAATCGTGGCGGGGGAGATTCCCAGGGACATTCCGCTTCGACCGAATCCGGGCATCGGCCGGGGATTGGAGCCACCGATCGAGGGGCGAGGAGCCGCTCCCGCCTTGGTCGGCTGGACCACGATCACGCCGAGGGCTCCACG
>JAJYCH010000251.1 GCA_021778575.1 Planctomycetota bacterium | reverse complement strand
CCGACGACATGGTCCAGGATGAAGCGGATATCCTTGACGGGGGCGCGGTAGGTCATCGGGGCCTCCTTCGGCTTTCGCTGGCAAATCGGGGCGCCTGCTTGTGGACTGCCCGGCGCAAGGCTATTCCTTTCGCCCGGCCCATCAAGTTGGACGCTGCGTCATCATGACCCTGACCCTTGCCCCGGACGATGCCGACCGGATCAACTTCGAGCAACAGGCAGGCGGCGCACGATTCCTCGGTCGCTTCGGGATAGAAGACGTGGGCCTTGCCGAAGGCCAGTTCGTAGCTCTGGAATCGGTCGGGGCGTTTGTGCAGGAGATAGCCGAGCTCAGTTGCCGGGCGGTAGGTCGTGGTGATGGTCAACAGCATCCGGCGGGTTCTCTCGGGCGGCTCGAGACGTTTAATGGACCACGGACACCGTCGCCTCGGGATCGGTTCGGAGGTCGAGAAGGAGCTTCTCCAGGAGCGTGATGTCGACCGGTTTGACCAGGTGATGGTCGAATCCGGCCTCCTTCGATCGCTCGCGATCTCCCGCTTGTCCCCAGCCGGTCAGCGCGACGATTGACATTGTCTGTCCCCAGGGGCGGGCCCTGATGGTCTTCGCGACATCGTAACCGTTCATCACCGGCAACCCGATGTCGAGCAGGATCACCTCGGGGCGGTAGGCCTCGGCTGCCAGGACGGCCTCGCCTCCGTCGTTCGCGAGCCGGGTCTCATGACCGAGGAGCTTCAGCAGGCGGGCGAGAGTCCGGGCCGAATCCTGGTTGTCATCGACCACGAGAATCCGTAAGACTTTCAAGCGGACCTTTGAATCGCTCCCGGGATCGGGATCACCGGAGGCGACCCGGTCGTCCGCGACCATCGGCAGCCGGACCAGGAATTCACTACCGAGACCCTGCCCGGGGCTCCGGGCCTCGACCGATCCTCCGTGCATCTCGACCAGCCGACGGACCAGGGTCAGGCCGATTCCCAGACCTCCCTGAGAGCGTTCCAGCGAGCGATCGACCTGAGTGAACATTCCGAAGATCGTCGAGAGCATCTCGGCCGGAATCCCGACGCCGTTATCCCGGACGGTCACAATCACCTCGCCCGGCACGGTCTCGGCGACCAGCGCGATCTCGCCGCCCGCCTCGGTGTATTTGGCCGCGTTATTGAGGAGGTTCGAGAAGACTTGCGCCAACCGGGTCGGATCGCCTTCAATGGTGATTGCCCGCGCGGGAAGAATCACGGTCAGGTGATGACCGGCCGATTCGATCAGTGTCCGGCTGGCGTCGATGGCATTCCGCGCGATCTCGGCCAGTTCGACACGCATCGGACGGAGTTCCAGCTTGTTCCGGGTGATCCTGGAGACGTCCATCAGGTCGTCGATCAGCCGGACCATGTGGGTGACCTGTCGCTCCATCAGCAATCGGGCCTCTTCGACGACCGCTCTGTCCTCGCCGGCCAGTCGCATGATCTGGAGACCGTTGCGGACCGGAGCCAGCGGGTTCCGAAGCTCGTGAGCCAGGATCGCCAGGAACTCGTTTTTACGGTGGTCGGCGTCCCGGAGATCCTCGACGAGCCGAGCGTTCTCGATGGCGACGGAGGCCATCTGGGCCAGTTGGACGAGTACGGCCTCATCGTCCTCGGTAAACTCTCCCTCGAATTTATCGGAGAGCTGAATCAAGCCGATGTTCCGTCCATCGCGTGCCACGAGGGGAGCGGCCAGCCAGCCTCTGAGCGGTGGATGGTTCAAGGTCTCCGGACCGAACCACAGAGAAGGATGGATTTCCAGTTCATCCTGCGAGAGGCGGATCGGTCGGTTCCGGCGACAAACCAGGGTATAAATTCCCGAATCAGCGGGGGAATCCTGGTAATCTCGCCAGCGGGCATACTTGTCGGAGAGAGAAACGGCTCGAACGGCTTCGGACCAGTTCTGATCGGGAGCATAGCCGATGACCGATTGATGCGAGCCGATCAGGAGTCGCGCCTGCTCGGTGATGATCCGGCAGACCGAGACGACATCTTGCGCCGCGTTGATCCGGCCGGCCACCTCCGCCAGTTTCCGAAGCTGTTCGGAGCGGAGCAGGGTCAGTTCCTCGGACCGCCTGCGTTCGGAAATATCCATGACGACGCCGACCAGCCGGACAACCTGGCCCGAGGCATCGCAAACGACGTTGCCTCGTTCTTCCATGTGGAGGATCGTTCCGTCGATCGGCCGGATCAGCCGGTAATTCGTGAAATAAGATCCTCGCTCCTCGATGGCCCGGTTGAAGGTCCCGCGGTAGCCCTCGACATCATCGGGATGGAGCAGCGAGACTCCTTCTTCAATCGCGGTCAGGCCGGTGTCCGAGGTCAGCCCGAAGACGTCGACCGCGTTGTCGGAGACGTGAAGCAGGCCGGTGTCAGGCTCCCATTGCCAGGCGACCATCCGGGCGGCGGCCAGAGCCATCCGGAGACGTTCCTCGCCCTGTCGGAGCGATTCATTCGCCTCCCGGCGGATTCGTGCCATCTGGAGATGCGCCGCGATCCTGGCGAGCAATTCTTGCGAGGCGAACGGCTTGACCAGGTAGTCGTCGGCCCCCGCTCGCATCCCCTCGACGCGGCTTTCCTCGCCCGCGCGGGCCGAAAGCATGATGACCGGCACGGCGCGCGTCCGAGGGTCGGCGCGAAGCTCCCGGAGCAGTCCAAAACCATCGAGCCGGGGCATCATCACGTCGGTCAGAATCAGATCCGGCAGTCGCTGGCGGACCGCCGTCAGGGCTTCCTGTCCATCCGCCACACTCTCGACCCGATGCCCCCGGGCCAGTAACCGGGTCAGATAGCCGCGCATGTCGGCGTTATCGTCGGCGATCAGGATCAACGGCAGGTCGATTCCTCCGACCTCTTCAGGTAAGAGGCTCGGAGGCGCCGACCTCGGCTCGGGTTCCGATCGGCTTTCGTCGTCGAGACCATTTTGACCATTCTGTTCGGGGAGCCAGCGAACAGCTTCCTCGACGTAGGAGCCGATCTCGGTTCCGATCGCGATCAGACCAGGCCCGGCTTTGATCTGGTCCTCGGGCAGGTGAGCTTGACCGAGCAGGAGAGTGACCCGGAACGTTGTCCCCTGGCCGACGACGCTCTCGGCGCTGATCGAGCCGCCGTGGAGCTTGGTCAACTCTTGAATCAGCGCCAGACCGATCCCACTTCCTTCGTGGGTCCGACCACCCGTGTTCTCGATCCGATGAAACCGCTCGAACAGTCGAGGAAGTTCCTCCTCGGCGATCCCCACGCCGGTATCCTCGATTTCCAGCTCGACGGTGTGCGCATTCTGGCGGGTCCGGACGCTGATCCCGCCCTTGAAGGTGAATTTGAACGCATTCGAGAGCAGGTTCAGGACGATTTTTTCCCACATCTCGCGGTCGACGAAAACCGGCTCATCGTTTGCCGGGCAATCGACCGTCAAAGTCAGTCCGGCCCGATCACAGGCCGATCGGAAGACACTGGCAAGGTCGACGGTGTAGGCGGCCAGGTCGGTCGCCCGGTACTCGGCGCGCACTCGCCCGGCCTCGATCCTCGAGAAATCGAGCAGCGAATTGACGAGCCGGAGCAAGCGCCGACCGTTGCGATTGACGAGGGTCAACAACTCGCGGTGACCGGGCGGAAGCTGATCGATCGGGCCGGAGAGGAGATCTTCGACCGGGCCGAGCATCAATGTCAGGGGGGTCCGGAACTCGTGGCTGACATTCGAGAAGAACGCGGTCTTCGCCCGGTCGAGTTCGGCCAGTGCCTCGGCTCTCCGGCGTTCTTCCTCATAGGCCCGGGCGCTGGCCACGGCCGAGGCGAGATGACCGGCCAGGAGATCGGTGAACCCCTTGTACTCGTCGTCGAAGCTCAACCGGGGGCTGATCCCCGCCACGACGAATCCGGCAGGTTGCGCCTGACCGGGACGAGTCATCGGCAAGACCACCGCCTGGTGAGGCGACTCGGGCCAGCTTGCCTGGAGAAGCGAACCGAGCTTCTCCGGCAGGTTGGCGACCTCGACGGCTTTCCCCGAATCGGCCACTTGCCGAAGGGGCCACCAGGAATCCGGAGCGTCGAGCGTGATCGCTGCCGGGCCGGCCCAGGATTGCTCGCTCAAACCAGACTGGCCGACCAGAGTCACTCGCAACCCGTCCTCGTCGAGCAGATAGATCAGGGAGAATGGTAGATCAAGCGGATTGTCGGCAAGGATCAGCGCGGCGGAGCGACAGGCTTCCTCGGCCGATCTCGACTGACCGGTCTTCCACCCGGCCAGCTCGCGCAAGGTCCGCAAGCGGCGCTCGCCGATGACTCGTTGTGTTGTCTCGATGACGGCGTTGAAAATGCCCGCGACCTCGCCGCTCTCGCCGCGGATCGGGCTGAACGAGTAGTCGAAATAACATTCCTCGGTGAAGCCGTGCCGACGCATCGGGAGAAGCTGATCGCGGCTTCGGATCGCCTCTCCGGTCGTCACGACCTGGCGGAACAGCGGGTCAATGATTTCCCAGATTTCCGACCAGGCCTCACGCGCGGGACGACCGAGCGCCCAGGGATGTTTCTCGCCCGGAATCGGGCTCCAGTCATCATTGTAGAGCAAGGTCAGTTCGCGACCCCAGTAGATCGCGATTGGAAAGCTTGAATTGAGGCAGATACTCAGCGCGGATCGCAAGCTCTGAGGCCAGAACTCGACGGGACCGATTGCTGTCCTGGACCAGTCAAACGAACGAATCAGATGCCCCATCGTCCCGCCACCGGTCAGGAACGTGGTGGGGACCAGATTCTCTGTGGACTCAAATGCCTCATCCATGTCTATCCACGCCCATCAAATCTCATGCCAATCGAGCGAGCCGGGCGATCCACCGAAAAAATCGCGACACGCCGACCGATCACCGCGAACCAACCCTCTGTGAGATATAAAGAAAGATCGATTCTACTCAAATGGACGCCGTCCGACAAATACTCCATTCCGGCGAGACGACCCGGTTCCATCCGGCGAAGGTCCGGGTCGGCCGGCAGACCGAACTCTTTGGCGGCGATCTACAGTTTCGTTCCCCGGACGGAAGTCCAGGGAGTCGAAGCACCAACGGCGTGAACCTTGACCTTCCGCCGCCAGATCCGATCGGAACAGACGGCGAAAAGCGTGTCCAGATCGCGACCGCCCAGGCAGACCCCAAGGGGACGGCTCCGGTCGGGCAGGGGGAGCACCACCTGCGTCGGACCATCGTCCGCGCAGACCTGGATACCGGATCGGGTCGCCACCAGCACCGGTCCCTCCCGGCCAAAGCAGACCGAACCCGCTCCGGCATCGTCCTCCCAATCGTCAACGTGGAGCCAGAAGAACCGCTCGCCATTCGCCAGTGTTCCATCGGCGTTGATCTGGTAACTATCGGCCCATTTCGATCGCCCGTCGGCCACCGTGAGCAGCCACTGATCGGGCCGATAGGCAAGTCCCGTCGCGTATTTCTGGCCCGAGGCGACGCGGGTCTTCTTTCCGTCCTTGACGAGCCAGACTTCACCCGGTCGCTCCGGATCGCCACCGTTGGCCGTCAGGTAGAGAGAACCGCTGGGAGTGGCGAGAACCTGCCGACCCTGGAGCCCGTCGGCCACCAGGGTCGCGGCTCCCGAGGTGTCGTAGCTCATCACCTTGCCGGTCTGGCTCGAAACGGTGTAGAGCTCTCCTTTCGGGCCAAATGAGAGCCCGTCGGCCTGGCCGGCATCGGCCAGAAATTCATGAATCTTGCCGTCGAGGTCGAGCCGGAGAATCTTGTTTTCCGAGCCGGCCACGAAGAACAGTTCGCCCAGAGCGTTCGAGGCCGCCCCCTTGAGGTCGCGCCGATCGTTGACGACGAGTTGCCACGACTCGTCGGGAACGATGATATCGCGGACCCGAGGGGCACTTGGCCCAGCCTTGACCGGCTCGGGCCAGCCCTTCCAGAGGTAGCTCATCGCTTCCTGGAAATAGTCGTAATATCCCGCGACGTGGCCGCCGTTGATGATCCGGAACGAGTAGTCGTACCCCGAGAACTTCAGCGCCTTGTCCATCTCATGGTCAAGCAGAAACCAATCCCCCGCGCAGTTTTCCATGTCACGCATTCCAGTGGTCAGATACGACCGGATCGGTTTCGCCTCGAACTTCCGGACCAGGGTGGGGAATTCATGGCCGCCGCGAAAGGCGACAAAACTCCCACTGTTGGCATAGACCCGGCTGAATGCGTCGGGACGGTGCCAGGCCGCGGTGAACGCCGCGATCCCGCCGCTGCTTCCGCCCGAGATGCAGCGATCGTTGCCGCTTGTGGAGAGCTTCAGATCGAACCGTCGGGCCACGTCGGGTAACAGTTCATCGATCAGAAACCGCACGTTGTCGTCGGTCACGCCGTCGTATTCGAGGCAGCGGTTCCGACGCCCGATGGTGTCCTTGACCGGCGCGGGCAGGTCGCCCGGCCGGACGAACACGCCGATGGTCACGGGCATCTCCTTGGTGGCGATCAACGTCTCCAGGAGGGCCTTCTCGCGAGGGATGTAGCCGTCGGTCTTCACCGAAACGCAGGCCGGACGTGAACCGTCGTACTGCGCGGGGATGAAAACGGAGACCTGGCGGAGGGTGCCCGGAAAGATCTTGCTGCTCGTGAACACATATTCTTTGATCGTTCCTTTGAGCACGGCCTCGGCCTTGATCTCCGGAGCAACATAGGTGCTGGGAGGCGACTCCCCGCCGGCGCTGGCGACCGGGGCGACCGAACCGGCCAGCGGCCTGATAAACCATTCCAGGTGTGAGTCGCCCGCGTGGTTCGTCCAGAGGTCGATCTTCGCTCCGGGCGCCGGGTTTCCGGCGAGATGGTCGAGCCCGTCTGCCGGCGAATGCCTGGGGATCAGGCAATACGACCCGTTCTCATTCTTCTTGAGCGACCATTCCTGCCAGGGCTGCCCCTTGTCGACTTCCAGGACCGCTGGCGTGCCGATCTTCCGGCCCCCTTGTGCGATCGCGAGCACCAGGTTGGAACTGTACGAAGGCTTGATCGAATAAACGTTGTTGCCTCGCGAGGTGACCACCCATTTCTGGTTGGCCGAGCCGAC
>JAJYCH010000250.1 GCA_021778575.1 Planctomycetota bacterium | reverse complement strand
GCGGATCACCGGGCTTCTGCCCTTGTCCGGCTTGCTGGGGATCACCGGGCTTTTGTCCCTGTCCGGCTTGCTGGGGATCACCGGGCTTTTGTCCCTGTCCGGCTTGCTGAGGATCACCAGGCTTCATACCCTGACCCGGCTGTTGCGGATCACCGGGCTTCTGCCCTTGTCCGGCTTGCTGTGGATCACCGGGCTTCTGTCCCTGTCCGGCTTGCGGATCACCCGGTTTCATACCCTGACCCGGCTGCTGGGGATCACCGGGCTTCTGCCCTTGTCCGGCTTGCTGTGGATCACCGGGCTTCTGCCCTTGTCCGGCTTGCTGTGGATCACCGGGCTTCTGCCCTTGTCCGGCTTGCTGGGGATCACCGGGCTTCTGCCCTTGTCCGGCTTGCGGATCACCCGGTTTCATACCCTGACCCGGCTGCTGGGGATCACCGGGCTTTTGTCCCTGTCCGGCTTGCTGTGGGTCACCGGGCTTCTGTCCCTGACCCGGCTGTTGCGGATCACCGGGCTTCTGTCCCTGACCCGGCTGTTGCGGATCTCCCGGCTTCTGGCCTTGTCCTGCTTGCTGCGGATCACCCTGTTTCTGGCCTTGTCCTGCTTGCTGAGGGGCACCGGGCTTTTGCGCTTGCCCTTGACCAGTTTGGGGATCACCAGGTTTCTGTCCCTGTCCGCCTTGTTGTGGGTCACCCTGCTTTTGTCCCTGACCACCCTGTTGCGGATCACCCTGCTTCTGCCCTTGGGCACCCTGTTGCGGATCACCCTGCTTCTGCGCTTGCCCGGGATCGCTAGGCTTTTGACCCTGTCCGGCTTGCTGGGAATCTCCCGGCTTCTGTTCCTGCCCGGGTTGCGACGGGTTTTGCTGGTTGGGTGTTTGGGGGTTGGAATTCTTGGGGGTTTCCGCTTTGGTTTGGTTGCCGTTAGGTTGCGCGGGTTGTTGCTGAGGATTGGGGTTTTGATTCGGGGTGCTGGTGTTCGGTTTCGAGACGTCGGCTGGCCCCGCGTTGTTGTTTCGCGGGTTGCTGGGCTGTGTGTTGGGGTTCGCTGGAGACGTTGGCGGTGATTGGTTTGGTTGCGTGGTGTTGGGGGCTTTCGATACGTCCCGGGGTCCGTTGTTATTCGAGGGTGCTTGTGGGTTTGGGTTCTGCGGTGAATTCGGATTTTCGCCCGTCTTTGGGTTCGATTGGGCGTCGCCAGCCTTGTTGTTGGCGTTTTCGGGGTTGTTCTTGGGGTTGGCCTGATCGCGACGATTGAGTTTTTGCTCGATATCGTTCAGCTTCTTCTGTTCTTCGGCGGTCAGGTCGGGAGGTGGCGGCGGATTTCCCTGGTTGGCTTCGTTTCGCGCCGGCTGTTCGTTGGGATTTTCTTGGGGGGGCTTGTCGGGCGTTGGTTTCTGGTCGGCCTGCTGGGCCGGGGGCATCTGATCCGCCGGTTGGTCGTTCCGGGCCAGTTCGATCGGTGGGTTCGCCTTCTGTTCCTGCTCGATCTGGTCGTTCTGCTTGGCCAGTTCCTGGGGAGGCAGCGGCGCGACGATCTCGATGACCTGGCGTTCGGTCTGCGCGGTGTTCGGCCCTTTGTAGTCCTTGTTATCACGCGCGACGAGCCAGTATTCGATCTGCGTGCCCGGCTTGAGCTTGTGCTTGGCGAGGTCAAGGATCTCGGTCCCGGCAACTTTGCGTTGAGGGGGCTTGTTGCTGAGCAGGTCGTCCGAGACCAACCCCTCAGTCCCCTGGACGACGTTCAGGTTGAGCGTCTTGACGCCGAAATCGTCGCCGGCCTCATATTTCAGCAGAACCTTGCCATTGCTCGGCATCTTGATCCGGGGCTCGGGCGACACGAACCGGACGGTCGGCGGCAGATCCTTGATCGCTCGGATGTCGTAGAGGACCGGGTCGGGGTTGAATTGCTGGCTGGTGTTCTGGAATTTGATCGAGTACGACCCATCCGCCGTGACGACGAAGTGATCGGTCAACGTCTGGGGGTCGGAACTCTCGACGGAGGCGTTGTGATCGACTCTGATCTGCTTGCCGAAGTCGAGATACGCTTGCTTGATCGGCTGATTGGTCCGGGCGTGGACGGTGACCTCGGTCCCCTCGATCGCCGTGACCGATCCCCCGTCGACTCCGATCCGATCCGGCACGCCGGTGTAATTCGGGAACTTCAGATCCACCGTCACATTCGTGACCATCGGCGCGGGGAGAACCCGGACCCGATAATGCGCCGACTCGGCGTCTCCGCCGGTGATGTAATAGTCGATGGGGACCTGCACATTACGGATCTGGGTCTGCCAGGGGTCGTAATAGTTCGGTCCGGCGGCGAACTCCTGCTTCTGATAAAAACCACCGCCATCGGTGCTGAAGTGGAGGAACACCTTGTCGGGCCGAACGCCGCGATTCGTCTTCACCGAGAACGGAACGTGTGATCCCGCGACGACTTCGGTTAGCTCGGGATCATTGCCGGGCTTGATATCTTCGAGCCGGGTATTGGTGGGACGGACCACGTCGGCCAGGAATGCCCGCTTGGCCGAGTCCATCACGCTCTTGGGCGCGAAGCCATAATACAGGAAGACCACCATGATCACGCCCATCAAGGCGTACCAGGTGTGGAGAACCTGCCTCTGGTTGACGACCCCTTCGATCTCGATCTTGGTCAGGTCGCCGACGGCCTTGGCCTCAATGGCGCGAAGGACTCGTTTGGGGAGGACGTCGCGGTGTTTGCGGAGGTCGAGATAGTTGATCAGGCTATTCTTGAACTCGGGATCGACATCCTCGATCGTCTTCGCGGCGTAAAAGCCATTCACTCGACGCAGGAACGGCCGGGCGATCTTGAGCGCCGTATAAGTTCCCGCCCCCGCGATTCCCGCGAACAGAATGATCCGCCGCGCCCAGATGGGCAAGCCGACCATGTGGTCGAGCACGATCTCAAGAAACAGAATCGAGATAAACGCCGTGGCGAGCGTCAAACAGGCGATCAAGATGTCCGTCGTCTTGATCTTCGCCATCGTCCGGGCGATCTGGTGATCGATGAACTGCTCGTAGTCGAGCATCTTCCCTTGAGGCTGCGTGCCCAGAGCCATGGCGCGTTCTCCCTCGACGGTCGGCGGACGTGGCGATCAATCGCTCCAAGTATTATACGCGGACCGGCTCAAAAAACACGCACCAATCGGACGATTGTCGGCGAACCCCAATTTTCCGGACAAAACGACGATTATCGAACACTGATCAGGTCGTCTCTCCCGATTCGCGACAAATCTCGGAACGATTGATCTGATCGCACTGATGGTCCATAATCCTGGATTGTACGATCCGCCGGTTCGCTCGCGATGGTTGAATGACCTTCCTCGATGGGTCTCACCGATTCCCCAGTCCCGACGAGTTCTTTCATGCGACTTGCCTTCAGTACCAACGCCTACATGAAGTTCCCGTTCGAGGAAGCCGCCGGCCGGATCGCCGCTCTCGGTTACGAGGGGCTGGAGTTGATGGCCGACGTTCCGCATGCCTGGCCCGCGGGACTTCTTGATGGTCCCAAGCGTTCGATCATGCAAGCGATGGAACAAAATGCGCTCAAATTCTCGAACATCAACGCGTTCATGATGAACGCGATCAATGACTATCGCCATCCTTACCTGCACCCGTCATTCATCGAGCACGACGAGGGGTATCGCCGGGTCCGGATCGACCACACCAAACGGGCTCTCGACCTTTGCAAGGAACTTGGTGCGCCCCATATCACGACCGAGCCGGGCGGTCCGTTGCCACCGGGGATGTCGCGGCAGGCGGCGATCGACCGGTTCGTCGAGGGGCTCAAGCCGCTGGCCGATCATGCCCACCGGCTGGGGGTTCTGTTGCTGATCGAGCCCGAGCCGCACCTGCTGCTGGAGACGAGTGACCAGTACCTCGAAGTGGCCGAGCGGCTGAACGCTCCGTCGATCGGCCTGAATTTCGACGTCGGCCACGCCTTTTGCGTCAGTGAAGACATTCCGAAGTCGATCGCCAAGCTCGCCCCGCAGATTCGCCACTATCATTTCGAGGATATCGCGGCGACCCGGGTCCATCATCACCTCGTTCCCGGTCAAGGAGCGATCAACTTCGCCGAGGTCGTCACGGCCATCCAGGCGACCGGCTACGATGGCTGGATTACCGTCGAACTCTATCCCAATATCGACGACCCCGACGCCGCCGCCCGAGGCGCGATGGAAGTTCTTCGGCCCCTTCTGACCTCGACGACGGCGGCCTGAATTCGTGATGAACCGCTTCAAACCGTATCTTCAGATCGTCCGATTGCCGAACCTGTTCACCGCCGCCGCCGATAGTCTGGCCGGCTGGCTGATCGTGACCGGATCGCTCGACGAACCCCGGCGCTGGTTGCCGCTGGTCCTGGCCTCGGTCGCGATCTACGCGGCGGGGATCGTTCTCAACGACGTGTTCGACTTCGAGATCGATCGGAACGAGCGGCCCAATCGACCGCTTCCCTCAGGCAGGGTCTCCTGGCGATTGGCCGCCTGGTTCGGTGGCGTTTCGCTGGTGCTTGGTCCGATCCTCGCGGGGCTGTCGGGATCGCCGGCCAGTTTCGTGGTGGGTCTGGCTCTCGCCGCCGCCGTCCTGGCTTACGATGCGGGACTCAAGAAGACCTGGCTCGGCCCCGAATCGATGGGCCTTTGTCGAGGGTTGAACCTTTTGCTGGGGATGAGCCAGGCCCCTGCCCTGGGTGGACCGTCGGCCTGGCTGATCGCGGGTTCGCTGGGTCTGTTCGTGGTCGGCGTGACCTGGATCAGTCGGTCGGAGGTTGCGACCGGACAGATTCGCGGGATCGTGCTGGGAGTCGTCGTCGAACAGTGGGGCTTGCTGGGATTGATCGCCTCGGCGATGGCGACCGTGATGGTGGCTCGGGGGAACGGGACGGAGATCGCCTCGACGGTGATCCCGGGCGCGGTGGTCTGGTGCGCAGTCACGATCGTCATCAATCGAGCGAATTATAAAGCGATCCGGAACCCGGTCGCCGAGGTCGTGCAACGAGCGGTGAAGACCGGTGTTCTGTCACTTGTCTGGCTCGACGTGGTTGCTGTGACGACGGTCCAAGGTCCGCTCGCCGGCTTGACGGTCGCGTGTCTCTGGATTCCGGCGTTCCTGCTGGGAAAGTGGCTCTATTCGACCTGAAGAATCGGGTGTTGAGCGGTCTGATTGTCTGCTGGAGCACCGCGCGGATTGGTGTCGCGATCCCGTAGCGTGGCGTCGCCGCATCCGTTCCAAAAGTCGGGTGGGTCGAGCCTGAGCGAGCCCTGCCATGAGTGCGTGGTGGGGTTCGTTGCCCTCGACCCACCCTACGAATCGGCATGTGACAACGAGAGAATCGAAGATATCAATGCAAGGTGGGCTCGGCCCACCAACGAGTTGAAGCTGGTGGGTCGAGCCCACCCTCCATTGGGGTTGGTCGCGGATCAACCGCGGTAACATTTGCTCAGAACCCCAATGCTCATTCCAGGGGTCTCAAACCCATCCTTTCGACTTTCTCAAAGCCCACTCGGCGGTCAGGATCGCCACGAAGATCAGGAAGAACGGCCAGTTGTCCCAGAGTTTATGTTCTTGCTGGGTGACGTAGTCGGCGGCTTCGGGGGTGAGGGTCTTGAGATATTTATCAAGGTCTTCGGAGCTGAGGTTCACCCCGCCGGTCAAGTCGGAAATCGTCTTGAGCAAGGCTCGGTCGGCGGCGGGGTTTTCCAGCTCGCGGTTGTCCTGATAGACCATGAACCGGGCCCGGTCGGTGCCGATCTCCTTGCCGCCCTTGGTCCCTTTGACGGTCACTTCGTACTCGCCGGGTTCGCCGTTGGCGAAGTACGGTCCTTTTGAATCCTCGCCGGCGGGATAGAGCAGGAGCCGCTCGGGCTTGGCTCCGGCGACCGGCTTGCCGGACTCGTCGAGCCGGGTGATCGTGCTTTCCTCGAACTGGGCGTCGGTGATCGGCTCGTTCTTGGCGTCGCGTGCGGTCGCGGTGACTTCGAGCTTCTGGCCGACGGCGATCCGTCGGGAGTCAAGTTTGACCTTCACCTGGCTCTCACCCTGGTTTTCCTTGTGGGCGAGCCAGAGGATCGCCTGGCGCCAGAATTTGGCGTGGGCCAGGCGTCCCTCGTCGGGTCCGCGATACCAGTGCCAGGTCTCGCCACCGAAGGCGACGACTCTCCCCTTGCCGTAGTCCGAGGCGACCATCACCGGGTCTCGACCGGCCCGGGCGAGCACGAACGCCGACTTCTTGGGAGAGCCAAAGCGATTGGCTCCGGTGATCGGCGAGAGCGAGGCCCAGATCCTGGCGGAGTCGGCCGGGTTGGCGGCGAGCCTCATCACGTAATTTTCCAGTCCGAGCGGGTCGGGGACGACCTTCATCCCTTCGTCGCCCCACTCGATCTGTCCATCGCCGGGCGCGATGTTCACCGGCAGAACATCCGCCAGAGGGGTGCTCGCCCAGCCTCCCGAGCCGAAGCTGCCGCGACCGCCGAGCATGATCAGCCCGGCCCCCTTCTCGATATTGCCGGCCAAAGCCCGGACCTGGGCCTTGGTGAGGTGGTCGGCGGGAAGTCCGCCGAGGATGTAGACGTCGTACTGGCCGGGGGCGAAGTCGGCATCGTCGAGCAGGCCGCGGTCCCCTCGGGCCGGCTCGCGGATCACTTTCAGATCGGCGTGGATCTCGCGAGCGGTATCGAGGCTCGGAACCAGGTATTTCGGGTCCCACGAGAAGTCCGGTCCTTGCACATAAAGGACCTTCAACCCCCCCTTGAGCACGTCGAGATACGAGCTGAATTCGTTGTTGGTCGTGATCAGCTCGCCATCGCGCGGCTTGACCTTCAAGGTCATCCGCTTCTCGCCCGGTGTGTCGGGGATGTACTTCAGGCCGGTGACGGAGACGACGTCGGCCCCTTCGGGAACCTTGATGGTCTTGGTGGCGACGGGCCTGGGGTCGCGATCGACGTAGAGCTCAACCTCGATCGACTGGCCGCTGAACCCTCGGGCCGAGATCGTCCCGCGGATCTCGGGCTGATTCTTGACGAAGACCGTCGGCCCGGCGACGAGATCGCGGACCGCGATGTCCTTCGCCCCCTTGCCGGCGTCGGTCGTCCCGACGCCG
>JAJYCH010000249.1 GCA_021778575.1 Planctomycetota bacterium | reverse complement strand
AGCCAACGAGTCCGGAATCACCTTTGATACGGTCAGGAGCCCGTTCCTGGAAGGCGAGCCTGCTTTCGAGGGCTCCCGGGTATTTCGAGAGTCCCACATTCAAATTGCTGTCCGATCGACCGACAACATCCTCGGCGTGTTCCGCCCGAATATCCATTCTTGAAAGGGAGCCAGGAATGAGCAACGACAACCTTCGGAGGCTCAGTGAATCCATTCAAAGGCGGGCGAGCCGTCCATCGGGCGAACAGTACGAAGAGATGGTCCAGAGAGGCGCAATCGATCGATCGGGTAACGTCACCGTTCGTCGTCCGTCGGAGCCCGATCCTGGCTCCGCTCAGGTCGAACGCTCACTCCCTCGACCGCCCGAAGACCACGCCTAACCCGAACAGACCCGCACCGATTGCCAGGGCGATCAGCGAGGTCATTCCCAGGGTCCGGGCTCCGGGCTCGGCCAGGTGCGGGCCGATCGCGGCGATCAGGGCTCCGGGGACCGCGAAGATTGCGAACCTTGTCCCTCGGAAGAACGATGATCCGATCAGGATCAGGCCGGCGACACCCAGGCCAAAACCATCGATCCGGCGCGTCAATTCGGGTGAGATCCCGTCGATTTCGAGCTGCTTCGTCCTGGTCGCTCCGCTGACGACCCCCTTGACGTTCGCGACGGTCTCCCGGCCGATCTTCTGGGCGTCTTCGAGCGCTTTTTCGTGGTCGTTCGAGACGTTCATCCCGGCGTTCTTGATCGCTTCGGGCTGGATCAGGTTGTTTTGATGCATCCAGACCAGCGAACCGGCCAGCAAGACCCCGCCGGCCAGGAACCGGGTCCGGGGGCCGAAGACGGTCCTCGTCAGGAAGTCGAGAGCTTCGCGCCAGGCTGGCGTTGTTTTCTGGTCGTCGCTCTCGATGTGGGTGGTCAGATAGTCGTCGGGCCGCGCGGCCACCCGGTTCAGGGCATCCATCAAGGAGAGGCCCGACTCGTGGTCGCCGGTGGTCCGAAACTGTCGAGCGAAGAGGACCAGCGCCTCGCTGATCCGCCGGGCCTTGCGACGTGCGGTCAGAAGATTGATCCCTCGGGCTTCGAGCGCCCGTTCCTCGATCATCTCGAACAGGGCCCGGTCGCGGAGCCCTCGACGAAATTCGAGCCGGGTGTCGATCGCGTCGAGGATCGGGTCGCGCCAGCGAGCGAACCGGGGACGCCGCTTGCCCCCGGCGTCGAGCCCCCACCGCCTTCGAGCCGATCGGAGCGCGTCGTAGCCGAACAGAGTCTCGTAAAACTCTTCCCAGTCGGTTCCCGCCTGACGGCAGACAAAACCTCGGATCGTGTCCTCGTCGACCCCGATCCGCCGGAGGCCACGGACCACGAGCCTGGCTCGTTCGACGACCTCGCCCCGAGCCTGCTGGAGCGGCCGGTCGACCGCGAAATGATAGGCCGAACCCAGTCCGATCCCGAGCACCGCGAGGAAGATCCAGAAACCAAGATGGCCGGTGAATGTCAGGACGACCACGACCAGAGCCACCGTGGCGAGAGTCGTGAACACGTTGCCCGGACCACCGCCGAGAAGCAAGGCGCGGACCCGTTCGACGATCGGGTTCCGCGAGCCATGCCCTCGAAAGAGGGTCAGCGTTGTCCAGCCGATCGCGGCCAGGCCCAGCGCCGGGAGAGTCATCAGCGGCTTACCGCCGAGGAGCGCCATGGCGACGAACAACCCGAGCAAACCGAGCGTTCCCAGCGTCACCTTCGGTCTGAGCCGGGCGAGCGGAAGATCGTGGAAGCTCCGGGCCTCGGTCTCGATCGCCCGAGCGTCTTCCTCCCGGGGAATGAAGCTGGCGGTCATCGCCAGTTCGGCTTCGAGCGCCCGGACGACCGTCCCCATGTCCGAGAATCGGGCCTCGGGATTTTCGCCGAGCATCTTGCGGGTGATCGCCGCGAGGCTGGGCGAAAGGGCTCGATCACCGAGGTTACCGCCGATCAGACCCTGAAGCGACCGCCCGAGCGACGAGATATCCTGGCGGATGAAGCCCGCCGTGGCCGGTTCGGGAACCATCGTCGGAGGGGCTCCGGCGAGCGGGATCGCCGGGGTCGTCGGCGCTTCGGCGGTCTCCGGGGTCAGACCGATGCCGAGGTCGGCCAGTCTGGTCAAGCCATCCTGGTCGATCCGGATCTTCTTCAACGAGAGGTCGCGGTGGTAGATGCCTTGCTCGTGAGCACGCTTCAAGGCCCGGGCGACATGCAGGATCGCGGCGACCCGGGCCTTCCGATCGAGCCCCTCGCGCCCCCCAGGGTCGGACAGCGGCGTCCCCTCAAGTGCTTCGGAGGCGACGAAGGCGAACCCCCGGTCGATATTCCAGTCCAGTGGTGGGAGCAGGTTGGGATGCTTGAGCTGGGCGGCGGCGAACGCTTCGCGAGCGATTCTCGACAGGTAGACCGGGATCGCCGACCAGCGAGGTTTGATCACCGCCAGGGCCAGATCGAGCCCTGTCGACCGCTGGCGAGCCTCGAAGGCCGTGCCGACGCGGACCAGGCCGATCCGTCGACCGAGCCGGTAACCGCCCAGCGATCGGGGGGGCTGTAACGGGGGGTCGAGCGACTCTTCCCGTTTACGCTGGTCTTCGATGGTATCGTCGTTGTCGTCGTGTTCGATCGGCGGCGTGGGGAACGCCGAGGCCAGAATCTTGGGAACCTCGGGAGTTCCGATTTCCTCCGCGACCACCCCCAATTCGCCATCCTGGCGCTGCGACGAGGCGAGAATCGGCGTCGGGGCCGCAGCGAGCACCGAAGGCGACGCTCCGGACTCGCTCGGGATGATCAAGACGAAGGATGTATCGCAGCGCGGACACTTGAGTTGAAAATGTCCGGGTCGTATATCCTTGATGGTGATCGAGTTACGGCAATGTGGGCATTCGATCGGTGTGGCCACGAACGATCCCTCGACAGACGATCAACCAGAGACCCATATCCATTTGCTCCGACACCAGGCCGGGAAGTCAAGAGCCAGTCCGTGAACTGTCGATTTCGAGCGTTCGAGCAGGTCAGGATTGGACATCATCAAAAGACTCTCCAGGCCGCTCCGGCGGTCGGTCAGCCTGAATGCTTGGCGTAGAGGCTGACGTTCTGGAACGGACTTGTCAGGCCGCTGGTATAGATCCGGCCATTGAAGGTTGTCGTCGCCGTATTCTTGCCATAAGTGATATGGACCGTCCCGGCGGCGGAATCGACGAAGAAGATTCCGCCATAGACGTTAGGATCGGCGGTAAACGTCAATGTCGTGGGACGTCCCTTGGCATCGACATGGGTCGCCAGGAGGTCGAGCCCCACCACGCCGCCCGAGTTATTGTTCTTGTCGTCCAGGAACGCGAACCCGGTGATCGGCTGGGTTGGATCTCGGGGAATCACCATCGCCAACGCGTAGTCGCCGTGGAGAAAGAAGTTGGGAGTCGAGCCCCCCAGGCCGTTCAGGTAGATGATCTGCTTCTGGTCGGTAAATCGTCCGGGCAGGGTATGGTACGGCCCGGAAAATTTGGCCACGAACCGCTCGCGGGCCAGCTCGGCCTTGGTCGGGGTCCCGGTGCCGAGGATCGGCGATGTGGGAAACTTGGCGCTCGAATTAGGGCCGGTGTTCCCGATATAAAGTCCATTGGCGTTCGACGACGAACCCCCAGTTCCGCCGCCGTTGCCTTGAGCGGAGACCTGAGTCGGTGAGCCTGACCTCGCCAGGTTCGAGGCCAGCGCCGTCACCTGGCTGACCGTCGGCAACGGCGGAGTGGCCTGCAGAGCGATCAGGAGACCGGAGAGCAATTCCCGACCCTCCAGCGGCTCCAGCCGGGGCCGAGCGGATCGCGACTTTTGTCTGATCATCATCCATGCTCCCGCCCTCTGGCGGCCGCGACTAGTCACCTCGCCATCCCTTCCAGAGAGGAGAAGGGATTGACCATCCTGTTGACCCGGCACGCCCTCCGCGGCCGACGCCAGTGGCCCGAACCCATCAGGGCGGCCCCGAGCAAGTTGTTCTCAGCCTTGCTGTTAATCGTATTCGGCCCTGAGAGCGCCCGAGCTTCGGTCTGGATGGTGGCAGATTCGCCCGCGACCACGGACAACCCCCCGCCCCGGCATAATCCGTCGCGATCGAGCCGGTCAGAAGGCATCGGACTCAACGATCTCTCCCCCCCCAACCGTCCCCAGCCCGCGCCAGACGAACCCATTGATCGTGCTCTTGATGAACTTCACCGACCCATCGCCCATCAGAACGTTCACCCCTCCCGGGTGGTAGCTCCGCGAGGTGATCGCCGCGAAGGTCGGTCCGCCCAGCTCCTCGTTCAGACCGTTGAGGTCGAGGTCGATCCCCCGATTCTGCGTCGTATTGCCGATCACGGATTTGTTCGGCGGCCAGGCCGTGGTGAACCCCGCGGCGTGAACGTTTCCGTCCGACCACTCGCTATGGAACTCGTTGGGATAAAGTGGGCAAGTTGCGTAATCGGGTGCGACCGAGTAAGGGTCGGCGTTCGGGGAAGGGACGTTATTTGGATTGTTGATCGTGGCCAGCGGGATCGTCCGGCAATTGGACGAGGGTTGCGAGACCTTCACCTCGGCCATCATCATCGTCTGACTGGTCCCGTCGGTGAATTCGGCGATCCGTCTCGACCGGTTCATTCCGAACGCGTTCCGATTTCCGGCCCCGCCGAATCCACCCCAGACGAACCAGTCTCCCTGATTGACGCCATAGTTGGTCACTCCCGACAGACCATAATCGTGCGCCACGGGTTGATGGTTGGGGTCGCTCGGGCAGAGAAAGACCGCCACGTTCAGCCCGATGGTCGTCGTGTTGGTCGGGTCTTCCTTCCAGAGAGTCAGGTTGGCCGTGTTGAACAGGTTCCCCTGCTCGAGGAACGGCAAGGTCCGCGCCAGGGCACTCCAGCCATTGATCCAGGTGACGTTCGATCCCGATCCGCTGGCGCACATCGACGGCGGATAGCCGCCGAAGCTCGACTCGTAATTCGCCAGCCCTAACCCGATCTGCTTCAAGTTGTTCAGGCACTGAGCCCGCCGCGCCGCCTCGCGCGCCGCCTGAACCGCCGGCAATAACAAGGCGATCAGCACCGCGATGATCGCGATCACCACCAGCAGTTCGATCAGAGTGAAGGCCCGTCGTCGGCGTTGAATCATGCGGGTCTCTCGAACGGAGGGATCAAACCGAAACAATCACGAATTCCTTAAAACTTATCCCCCTCCGTCCGGGAATTCAAGTTGGTGAAATCCTCGGGCCGGTTCGACAACGGTCTGGGTTGTCCTTGGAATCAGCCGAAAACCGGTGTAGTCGAGCGGTCATTCCGGATAAAAATTGCGGGTCAAGGGGAATTTTGGCGGATCTCGGGCCGGTTTTCGACTTCTCTAGTAGGGAGCGAACCGTTGGATTGCGCGGTGATTTCCAACGCCTCCGCATTTTTCGTAGAGATCTTCCCTTGATTTTGGGGATTGAGTATAGTGCGACCGATTTCGTCGGGGTGGATGCCCCGAACAACGAACATGATTGGATCACGAAGACCTCCTGGTATGTCCTACCGGGATGGACCGACGGATTCACGTCGATTTTTCTCGAGCACGGAGGTCGAGTTATTCCTCATGCCACCATCCCCCTCGTTCATGGTGTCACGCACTGAGGTCATGGATACTCGGACCGACCGGGACTTCCTGAGGTCGGTCGAACATGGCTGCGTTCACTTGAGCCTCGTCGCTTAAGTTCGCCGCATCGTTTCGATCTGTTCGGACGGCGGAGCCGTGCGACTTTCTGGTCGACACCACTCTGGCCACCCCGGTTGTTTCGCCCTGTTTCGCGGCCCGGTCCCGTCAATCTTGATGGATCGGCAACCCGGACTTTCGGGCTTCTCGCCTTTCGCCTGAAACTTTGGTCTGGCCGAGACGAATGTCGTTCCGATCGCGCCGTTTATCGGCTCGAAAGAGGGGCCTCGGTCGTCGGGTCAGGGCCTCAAATTCTTCCACTCCGGGAGCCGCTTTTCGATGAACCTTGCCCTCCGCAAAACCTTGCCGATCGTCCTGCTCGGCCTGGCGACGCTGGCTTTCGCCCGGCCAGCCTCGGCCGATTACACGTCCACGATCGCGACGTTTGGGACGAATCTCAACCAGCTTTCCACGCAGTTTCTGGTGAAGTCGACCCCGTTCTCGCTGTTCGACTCATCACTCGGAACGCTGACGTCGGTGACTGTCGTCGTCTCGGAATCGAGCACGGTCTCGTCTTCCGTCGTCAACCAAAGTGGAACGACCGCGAACGGTTACACCGTCTACTCGACCAATGTGATCACGGTTACAGGCCTGGACGGGGTCAATGCCAGTGCGACCTTGCAGTCGAACACTGTCACCGGTACGATCGCCGTGAATTCGATGGTCAGCAACCTGGGCGCGGTGACTTCCACGACAAGTAGCGGTGCCATTAACGCGACCGACATCAGTAAGTATATCGGGACCGGAACGGCCACGATGGACGTCGGCGGAGTCACGACCACGACCGGAACCAACACCGGCGGTGGTGACAATACCTTCCTGTCGTTTGGCGGGTCGGGGATGGTTAACGGCACGATCACCATCTATTACCAGTACAATGCCGTTCCCGAGCCGGCCAGCGTGGCCATGTTGACCATGGGATTAGGGGCCGTGGCCTTCGCCAGCCGGGTCCGTCGCCGCAAGCACAGCGCCTGAGTTCCGATCGGTCCAGTTACGCGAGACATTCTCTCCTCCCGTCGGCCCTCTGTGCGGCCGACGGGATTTTTTGCGTTCGAAGACTTCTCGATGGGTGGCAGGGGTCTCCGGTACTCCGGAACCCCGGTTTTTGGATCAGGTGTTCACGAATCAATCAACTGCCCGGCGATCACCTCGATCGGGTGGAGGGCGTCGATCCCCGCCAGTCCGTGGACCTGGCTCCGGCACGAGAACCCCGGCGCGACCAGCCGGCTCGTCGGTTCGGCCCGCGCGGCGGGCAAGAGCACCCGGTTGGCCAGGGCGGTGCTGATGTCGTAGTGGCCGAGTTCGTAGCCGAACGATCCGGCCATCCCGCAGCAGCCCGAGTCGAGTTCCTTGACCTCAAGCCCCTCGATCCGCCGGAGTGCACCGACC
>JAJYCH010000248.1 GCA_021778575.1 Planctomycetota bacterium | reverse complement strand
GGCTCATCGGGTCGGTCAGGCCGGCGGGCATCAATGAACCGGCGGGCTTTTGTTCCTCGACGGCGGAGAGCGGGATCGTGATTTCGCGATCCTCGGCGTCTCGAAGCACGAGTTCCTGGTCGGTCTGGCGAATTTTCAAACCGGTCAGAACCCGACCGTCGGCGGTGGCCACGACCGTCGCGTGATAGCCTTCCTTCACCGCCTTGGTGGGCTCGACCAGCGAGTCGAGCAGGTAGTCGACCGGAGCGCTCGCGCCGATGCTTTCCAGGCCGGGACCGACCCGGCCCCCCGCGCCGGCGATGGCGTGGCACTTGAGGCATTGATTGCCTTCGCGGCGGAAAATAGCTTCTCCTCGGGCGGGGTCCCCCTTGCGGGCGACCTCGGCGACCAGCGCGGCTCGATCGGCCGGGGTCCAGTTCCGAGGGCCAGTGGCAAGTCCTCCCGAGCGATTCAACGCATCGATCAACGAGGCGTCGGGACGACCGGACAGGCTGGCGATCCGGGCGCCAACCTTGGCGACCTCGGCGGGCAAGGGCTTCCCTTCGAGCGCCCGGGCGAGCGCTCCCGGACCGTCCTTGCGGTCGACGAAGGCTTCGAAGATCAGCGAAGGGTCGATCTCCTTCGCCTCGGCCAGCGCCCCGACGGCTCGATCCGCCGCCAGCTTCAGGTCGAGCGTCACGAGGGCCCCGGCGGCTTCGAGCCGGGTCGGCAGCGAGTACGGGGGCAACCCCAGCGCGGCCAGGGTCTCCGTTGAAGCGGGTCCAAACGAAGCCAATCCGGTGATCGCCGCTTTCCGGAGGATCTCGGACGTTTCGTTCGAGCGCGCCAGCGTTTCCAGGCGACCGCGGAGCGGCTCGACCTTCCAGAGCCCGATGGTCTTTGCCGCCGAGACGCTCACGGCGGCTTCGGGCGAATCGAGCAAGCGTCCGACCCGGGCGAGATCACCCGACGGAACAACCTTGCGGGCCGAAGTCGCCCCGGCCAGGGCGTCGAGCAGAGCGGCCCGCTTCGGTTCGGGCGTCCCCTCAGCCACGGCCAGGTCGAGGATCATCCCCAGCTCGGTCGGGCCGCCGAGACTGGCGATCAACGCCCGGACCCGGTCCTCGTCGGCGGGAGCGACCCGGCCGGCTCGAAGTGCTTCAACCAGTGGCTGAACGGCTCCGGGCGACTCGATCGCCTTGAGCGCGAAGATCAGGCGGCGGGCGTCGCCGCCATCGTTGAATTTGCCGTCGCGAAGGCTGGGCATCCAGTAGCTTTCGAGGTCGCGGACCGTGAGCCAGAGGGCATAGTCGAGGAACTTGTCGACCGGCCGATCGAGAGCCCGCAAGGCGATCTCGGCGGCGCGCGACTCGGGCGCGTGGCCCAGCGCCCGGACGGCTTCGAGCCGAACCCGCGGATGGTCGTCGATCACACGCGCGGCCAGGCGACCGAACGGGTCGTCGATCCGCCCCAGCCAGTGCTGAGTGACCCGAACGGCCGCCGCGCGGACCCGAGGATCGGGCGAGTTGAGCGTGGCGGTCAACAGATCGGGCTCGACGACGGCGAGCGAGTCATAAGTCCAGAGCCCTTCGAGCCGGTGGTGCTCGAACTCCGGATCGCGCGGGTCGAGATTCTTGATCCAGGCGGCGAGTGCCGGAACCACCGAGGTTCCGCGCTCTTTCAAGACCCGCTTGGCGAAGTGGCGGGTCCAATCCTCGGGAGCTTTCAAGAATTCGAGCAACTGTTCATTCGTCGCGCCCACAAGGTTCGGCTTGGCCACCAGCGGCCGACCCTTGGCGGTCACTCGCCAGATCCGGCCTCGGGTGTGGTCGCGGCGCGGGTCGCGAAAGTCGACCTCGCCGTGCTGGATGATCGGGTTGTACCAGTCGGCAATATAGATCGCGCCATCGGGACCCATCTTGATGTCGATGGGTCGGAACGCCGGGTAGCGGGTGGTGATCAGGTTGGGCAGGTTTTTCGAGGCATAGCCCGCGCCGTCGTCGCTGATCTCGAATCGCCGGACGTTGTTGGCGCGAAAGTCGTTGGTCAGGATGTTGCCTTGCCAGTCGTCGGGCAGGTGGCGACCGCTGAGGATCTCGGCCCCGCAATATTTGGGGCTGCCGGGGTTGAGGCCGCTCAGCATCCGCTTCGCGCCGGCGGCATGTTCGTACGAGGCCCCCGGCACGACGTAGTTGATCCCCTTGCCCCCCGCGCCATCGGTGACGAACGACTGGCCCCAGCGATCGAAGTGATGACCCCAGGGGTTGACCCACCCTCGGGCGAAGACGTCGAGCCACATCGACTCGGGCCGGAACTGCCAGACGCCGCCGCCGCCGAGCCGCTTGACGCCGAACGGGGTTTCGATATGGCTATGGATGTAGATCGACTGATTGAAGTAAAGCATCCCATCCGGACCCCACCGCAAGGTGTGGAGGATGTGGTGGGTGTCCTCGGTGCCGAATCCCGACAGAACGATCTTCCGGGTGTCGGCCTTGTCGTCACCGTTGGTGTCGGCCAGGTGCAGGAGTTCGGTGCTATTGGCGACGTAGGCGCCGCCGTCGCCGGGTTCGACTCCGGTCGGGATCAGCAGCCTGTCGGCGAAGACGGTCGTCTTGTCGGCCTTGCCGTCGTTGTCGGTGTCTTCGAGGATCACGATCTTGTCGTTGGCGACCTCGCCGGGCTTGATCTGGGGATAAACCTCGGAGCTGGCGACCCAGAGTCGGCCCCTGGCGTCAAAGTTCATCTGGATCGGCTTGGCCAGAAGCGGGTCGGACGCGAACAGGTTGACCTCGAACCCCTCGGCGACCTCGAACGACTTCCGCTCGACCTCGGCGTCGGTATCGACGATCGGAACGCTTTTCTGCATCGGGATCAAGGCCCCGAGGCCGATCGCGCCGCCGAGGATCAACCCTTTCCGCAGCCAGCGCCGCCAGGGGGGGAGATCCCCTTTGACTCGGGGCGGAGGCGGCGGAGAGCCGTTGCCGCCTCGACCGAGGAAATGGGGACGCCTGATCCCGGTCGAGGGGCGACTGGTGACGGTCGAGGTCGGGTTTCTGGTGAGGATCGTCATCGACCGGCCTCGCCTTCTCGGATCAGTTCGTAAACATGCGGAACCGGGACGCGAAGCCTGGCGATCTCGGCTTCCTTGGCCGCGACGAGCGGGTCGAACAGCGGGATCTCGCGGGCGTTCTGCCCTTGCTCGTGCTTGCGGAAGCCAAAGAGATACGTCTCGTTCTGGGGCCGCCAGCGGTAGAAGTAAAGTTCGTTCTTGGCGTTGATCGCCTGACGGAGGGCTTCGATCTGGTCGAACTCGGGACCTTTGGTCATCACGACGCCTTTATTCCAGGTAGCGGCATCGGCCGAGGCAATGGGCTTATCATCGATCTTCAGGGCGTATCGGCCGGGTTTCAGTCCGCGAACCCAGAGCTCGCGGGGCTCGCCCGACCAGGTGGCGCGGCCGACTGGCGAGGGATTCTCGGGAAGGATCTGATCGAGCAGCCGAAACTCTGCTCCCGAATCCGTACGCTTCAGCTCGTTGATGGATGTGTCGAATCTCGCCGAAACCGCAATTGGATTAGGATCGATTCCGCCGGGTGAGTTGCCTGCCATCGTCCCGGTCTGTTCTTTGTCGATCAGATCAGCCAACCGCCAGTAACCGTAGGATGTGAAGTGAATACCGTTGTTCGTCAACGGTTGCCGAGGCGTGGCCTTAGCTCCGTCGGGGAGCCCGTCGAACAAATCCAGAAACACCGCCCCACGCTTCTCGGCTTCGGCCTTGATCGCATCCCGATAAAGCGCCAGGTCGGCGTTATGAGCCGTCGGGTCGGGCAGGGGGGGGCCGAGATTTTCCTGGCGGGTTGGCGAGAGGAAGACCAGGCGGGCCTGGGTTGGTTCGACCGCCTTCAAGAGCTTCTCCAACCCCGCCACGAACTTCGGCAGGCCGGCCTTGCCCTCGAACGACTCGTTCGCTCCGTAGCCGATGATCAGGACCGTTGGCTTGAGCGCCAGGATGTGATCGACCAGGTGCTTGTAGCCGTCCTCGACCGAGCCGAAACCGGATCGCGAGATCCCCTCGACGGTATCACCGCTCCAGCCGAGGTTGCGGAAAGTGATGTTGCGGTCGGGATAACGGCGGGTCAGGCGGGTTTCGAGGTAACCGTAAGTCTGGTCCCGCTCGATCATCGTCCCACCGATCAGGACGACCCGGTCGTTGTTGACCAGCTCGAATCGGGGCTTCTCGTCGGCCCATCCCGGCGGGCCGGCGAGCAGGAGAATCGCGATCGCGATCATCGAGGCTTTCACGACGGAAACTCCTGAATCGACCGGAGGGCGGGGCGGGCTCAGACGCGGCACGACAAAACACTGAGAGGAACCCACTCTGGCACTTTAGTCGGGAATGACTTGCGAGTCGAGACCAGCGCGGCAGGAGGATTGCAAAGTCTGGTAGGGTCTGCTGTGCGGACCCTACAATTGTCCGACCGTATTGCAATCCTCCTGATCAGCGCGGTTTTCGGCTGAGTGGGGTGTGCCCGGCTTTTCTGGTGAGAGCCGCGGACGGATCAGTCCTCTGGAGTGCGAGAGCTTGCTCTCGCACTCCAGAAGGGGCTTCGTCGCGAAGGTCGAGACCGGCCCGGCGGCGTCCACGGAGCAAGACACCCGCGATTTTCAACAAACCTTGACACTGAAACCGGTCGCACCCTCTGGTTCGAGAAACTCGGGGAGATTTCTCATGGTGAGATCGTCAAGCTTATCGTATCCTAGAATGGGCGATGCGAGGTCCTGCTCTCCCAATGAATCCGGAGACAGCGGCTCGGCGTTGTCCTCAGACCCCGGTCGGTCCCCGTCAAAGTGGCCGGGGTCCCATTCGCACCTTTGAATTTCGGAGCGTTCTCGTGACCTGCTACACTCGCTGGATCGGCGTCGTCGTCGTCGCCTTGACCGTGGCTGCCGGATCGGCCGAGGCTCAGTTTTACGGAGGCGGTTACTGGGGAGGTGGATACGGCGGTTATGGAGGTGGGGCCGGCTCGACCGTGCAAGGCAGTGTGCTCCAGGGGGCCGGGATGTACGCGATGGGGATGGGACGTTATAACGTCGAGACCGCCCAGGCCCGGGCGATCAACTCCAACACCGCGATGCAGTGGAATCAGTACATGTACGCCTCGCAGAAAGAGGCTGAGCGGATCTGGGCCGAGCGGACCGCCCAGGAAGAAACCAGGTCGAAGGGGAATTACAAGGCGATCCAGGATCGGATGCGGAACGCCCCGACCTCGATCGACATCGAGCGTGGGAATGCCCTGAACGTCTTGATGACCGACCTGAAAGATCCGAAGATGTTCTCCAAGGCGGTTTACTATGCCTCGAAGATGAAGGTTGGCGGCGAGGATATCCGCGATATCCCGTTCCAGTACGCCTCGGCGGCGATCTCGACCAGCGTCCATCAGTTGACCCAGGGCGGCCCGCCGTCGTTCCTGAAGCGTGCCGACTTCGCCGCCGACCGGGAGAGCCTCAAGGCCATCACCGCCGAACTGCGGACCGAAGGCCAGGAGCTGGGCACTCACAAGCCGGAAACCATCAAGAAGGCCAAGGACCAGATCTTGGCCACCAGGGCCAAGATCGAAGCGACTTTCCCCCAGGGATCGGCCGACCGCCTGGCCGCCGAGAAGTATGTCAAGGCCCTCTACGGACTGGCCTCGATGCTCGAAACCCCGGCTGTCAACGTGCTTCTCGCCGGTGTCGAAAAGCGGCCCGAGGCATCCCTGGGCGACCTGATGGACTTCATGGCCACCTATAACCTTCGGTTCGGCGCGGCCGAAACCGCCCGTCAGAAGCTGGTCTACCGCAAGCTCTATCCGATGCTGGCGAAGGTCCGCGCCGAGATGAGCACCGGTGCATCGACCACCACCGAGCCGACGATGACCGGTCACGAGGTTCCCGGCGAGGTTTTCGACGGGGTTGGCTACAACTCGACCGAGGTCAAGCCCCCAGCCCCCCCCAAGCCCGGTAACTGATCGGTCCGAGAGCCGATCAGACCGCTGAATCCCGTCCCCGCGACCGGTAAAGGTCGCGGGGACGGGTTCGACCGGGTTCTCGCTCAGTCGTCATCCATCCTTGCTCTCCCCTCGAACCGGCGCGACAGCCGAAGGATACCGAGGATCACCAGCCCCTCGATGAGGATGGTGATTCCCGGCCCGACGATCGAGATCCATCTTTCGGCCGCCATTCGGTTCCTTTCGATGGGCTGCCCGTCTCCACGAGCGACCTCAGGCTCCCTTGGCTCGGGGACCGCCACCGCCTCCCCCTCGACGGCCACCCTTGCGTTGTGGAGCTTCGGTGGGAATCTTCCCTTCGATCCGATCGCTCGCCGTCTTGATGGACGCGGCGAGGTCGGGGTTGGCGTCGCCAATTTCCTTGAGCTTGGGAAGTGCCGCCGAGGCGGCCGGGCCAAATCGGCCGAGCGCGATGATAGCGTTCGAGCGGGTCGCCGGGGTCTTGGCATCGAGCGCCGAGATCAAGGCGGCGATCGCGTCGCCCGCCTTGGCGGATTCGGGAGCGACGTCACCGAGCGTCGACGCGGCCATCGGGCCGAATCGCGAATCGGGATCGGGGATCGACTCGGTCAGGTTGACGATCAGTTCGGGAACGATGGCCGAGGCCCCTTTCCGGAGCTTCTGAAAGACGCCCGCAGCCGCGTCTTTGAGAACGTCGCGACTCGACTTGAAGGCCATCAGCAGCGCGGTCATTGCTTCGGCGGGCGGAGTCTCGCCCTTGCCGATCTGAGCCTCGACGATCTGGCCGATCGTCTTGACGGCCTGGGTCGCCGGATCGACCGGCGGAGCTTCTCCGGGAGGGGGACCGCTCGCCTTGACGGCGACGAATAGCGTGGGCTTGGGCGGGGGGACGACCGGAGGGACGAACGGATCGTCGACCAGCGGCCGAACCCCGCCAAGGTGATCCAGTCCTGCGACGTCTATGTCGACGTCAACGGAATTATGTACCTCACCGACACCAACGCCGGTCTCTACATCCTGCAATACGAAGGTCTCTAGGCAATACGAAGGTCTCTAGGAGTGCAATGACGTGACGGACAAGTTCGGGCGCCTCGCCCTGCATATGTGGACGATCGATACGACGCCGCTCGCGAC
>JAJYCH010000247.1 GCA_021778575.1 Planctomycetota bacterium | reverse complement strand
GACACCCTGATGAGCCTCTACCGGCGCGGGCTTGTCCTGAAGGCCAGAGCATTGAACGAAGCGGTGAATCGGGGGCTCCGGCCGTCGTTGAACGAAGATGCCGCGTCATTATCTGCCGGTTGATCTCGTCCGGCGGAGCGGTCAGGATGCGCATGGACGGCCTCAGAGAGGAAAATCGACCGCGTTTGTTCCGAAAAACTTCGCCGAATCCACTCATCCCGCAAAATTCGGGCCCCCGTATTCTAGTTCAGGGGGAAGTCAACGCGATGCGGGGATTGGCACAAATTGGTCGCTAGTTTGATATTGACGGCCGGGAATCCCAGTAATTTCTCGTAGAATTGCGGATGATCTCTGGCAAGGAAGCCGCTATACTTTAACTAGGAGAGGAGGGTTTTGCTGTCCCAAGCAAACAGGACGTGACATGAGGAGGATTTTTGTATGCCTTTGCACGATCCACAAATCCCCCCAGATGCGATAACGACTCCGACGGCTGTGGCGGAGGCTACCGAGGATTGCAAACCGCGCGAGATTTCGAAACCATCGAAATCTTCTTTCGTACTGTCTCTCAGCGACCAAGACGAGCTAATCTACAAGAAAGTTTTGGATTTGCTTGCGGAACATCTTGGGTCAAAGGACGCCGCAATTTCATGGTTAAAATCCTCGGGAACGGGGTATCCCGGCACGGCCCTTGAAGCGATTCAGCAAGGCCATGCGAATTTGGTTCTAGTGGATCTCGAAACTCAGTGGGGTCTGGGACCCTCTTATGCTTGAGCGCGATGCCCTACTTGAGGCGGTCAAGGGGCTTCGTGATGATGCCGCGTTCACTCGGGTCGAAAGCTTCGCTTGTCGCTCCATTGCGCTTCGACATTTCTTACCCCCCAGGACTCCGGAACCCTTGTTTGCCCCAACCGCGGGACCCCTGGGTTCTCGATTTGTGCCACCAAACAAGGTTCAACCGTAGCCTCTATCTTGCAGAAGATGCTGAGACTGCCCATCGAGAGGGTAACTCGATTTTCTACCGTACACTTCAGTATATGTATGGAGGAGGGATTGGTTATGATCAACTCTTGCCTCCCGAGGAGTCCGTTCTTATAGGAGTGATGGTTATTGCTTCTCGGCTCTTGAATCTCAGAGATTCTTCTGTTCAAGCCCGGCTCCAAACTTCGCCTCAAGAGCTGGGTTCTGCCTGGAAAACAGTCATGGACGCCCCAACCCAGAGGCTGGGCGAAGCTGTTCTCATCAATGGCGGATTTGAGGGTTTGATCTACGAGTCAGTCCAATGTCCCAACCATACCTGTCTTGTGATGTTCCCTGAACTCCTCAGCCATGAGTCGAGGATTGTCTTCCATTCGAGAACGATTGGAGTCTCTTCGGTCTCGATTACATCCTGGGGACTTCTTCCGTCCGAAGCTTGATCAATCCTACTCTCCGTGGCAGTCGCCCCACCCTCTTGACCCGATCCCCCGTAAACCCCTAGCATGGCAGTCATCCTTCGACGGCGCGACTGCGCGCTCTTCATCATCTTTTCTCGATAGCCACGAACCCTTTATGACCGACACTGGATCGCAGGAAAAGCCGCCGGGCGATGCCCCGACGGAGGACGCCGTCGCCGAAACCCCGGCTCCCGAGCCGATGACGCCCGCTCGCGTCTTCGAATGGAACGCCTATTACGATCTTTACGTCGCCTTCTTCGTGATTCTCCTGGTCTTTCTCGGCTCGGCGAACAAGATCCAGTCGCTCAATTCGGGAATCTTCTCGCTCCTTCAGTCCGGTCGCCAGACCGTGGCGCTGGGTGCCCCCCAGGTGACCGATTCCAGTTCGATCGCCGGCGAAGGCCGACGCTGGGTGAATATTCCCTGGCTGTTCGAGGTGGTGCATTACGGGTTGTACTCGGCCGGAGCGGCGGTGATCCTGCCGGCCGAGCCGAAGATCCCGGCGGGGACCAAGCCCGAGGCGGCGGCGAGCCTCCTGCGCGCCTCGGCGGCCGAACGAGCGGTCGCCGAGCCCAAGGCCGAGCAGTTCGGCATCGGAACCTTGATCGCCGTCGATGCGTTGATCCGGGCCCTGGCGGCCTTTCTGCTGCTCGGGCTCCGCCGCAAAGGGCCGGGGCTCTGGTGGACCGCGCTCTGCGTGACCATGGCGCTCGGGTTCACCTTGATCCCGGTACCCCGAGAGGTCTTCAAGACGGTTGCCGGAGGCGAGGTGATCCGGACCGTCGAGAACGGCCTCGGCGTCCAGATCGGCGGGATCGCCACGCTCGCCTCGGTCGTCACGCCCGAAACCTGGGCTCTCCTGTTCCTGGCGATCGAGTTGCTGCTCCTCCACCAGGCGATCAACCTGGGCAAATCGAGCCGACTTTATGCCTTGATCCCCGTCTTTCTGCTCTGGGCGAACGTCGATGATTCGTTCTCGTATGGCCTGATCGTACTGGCGGCGTCGATGATCGGCCTGTTCTTTGATGCGAAGAACGATCCGTCGCGGCCGAAACCGCGGGCCGGCCTGATCGCGCTGGGTTCGTGCTTCGCAGTCTGTTTTGTGAATCCCTCGCATGTCTTCGGGGTTCTGGGCGGGTTTGGCACGATCTTGAAGATTTTCTTCATCACCGTCGAGCCGCCGTCGGACGACCCGACGTTCCTCTTCGGCGGACAGTTCGCCAAGGCCAACTCGGTCGAGGTCATCCAGTCGCTCCGGCTCTATTATGGGGTCCTGGTGGGGATCGGTCTGGCGTCGTTCCTGCTCAACCGGCGGCAGTTCGTGCTTGGTCGGTTCTTGACGTTCGCGGTGATCGCGGTGTTGTGGGGGCTGGCGTTTAATGACTTGACCTGGGTCTTCGGCCTGGTTCTCGCCGCGACCCTGGCTCTGAACGGGCAAGAGTGGTATCAGGCGACTTTCGGGGTCGAAGGGAAGCTGGGCACCGGCTGGTCGGTCTGGTCGACCGGCGGACGCTTGGTGACGATCGCGGTCGTTTTCGCGGCCATCGCGATCGGTGTCACCGGCTGGGGCGGGCAGGTGGGCGACCTCCAGTTCGGCTTCGGCTTCAATCCCGACGATTTTCCGTTCGAGGCCGCCGCGAAGCTCAAGGATGCCCCGATCGAGGGGAATATCCTCAACACCACGTTCGCCCAGGGAGACGCGATCGCCTGGAAGGCACTCTCGAAGCACAAGGCTTATATCGATAGCCGCCAGCACCTTTACCCGCAGTCCGTGTACGAGGAGTGGCGAGCCCTCCGGCTCAACCTCCGGGATGACGCGATCGCCACCTGGCAGCCGATCCTCGATCGCTTGAAGGTCAGCGTCGTGATGATCCAGTTGAGCCGCGACCTGAACAGCGCGCCGAACACCTACGCCAAGTTGTGGATGAGCCCGAACTGGATTCCGTTCTATGACGACGGTGCCGTCGTGATGTTCGGCCGGGCCGACGCCAAGGCGCTACCGAGCGACCTGGCCTACTTCAAGGCTCACCGGCTCGACGCCGAGAACCTGGCCTACAAGAAGCCGACGGTCGTCCCCGCCTGGGAACGACCGCCGCAACCCACGTCCGAGGTGATCGATAGCATCTTCCAGAATCGCTTGCTCAACCGGCCCCAGCCGCACGACGACGCCTCGGCCCGCTGGCTCTCGCCGGTCGATGCGCCGATCGGCCAGCCGTACCTGCCGTCCCCCGCCCATTGCCTGATGGCGATCCGCGAGGCCCGGACGGCACTCTCGTACAAGCCCGACGACACGCTCGCCTTCGAGCGGCTCACCGAGGCTTACCAGCTCTTGCTCGCTCAGGAATCGGCCTTGATCCTCGGCATCCCGCTGACTCCCGAGAATATCAGCCGGATTCTTCAGGCCCCGCCGCAGTCGCGATATCTGGGCAACCGGGTCCGCCAGTTGCTCAGCGTCGAGAATTTCCGGATCAACACCTTGCCGCCGGCCAAGACCCGCGACGAATACGCGCTGAAGGGGAGGAAGAATTTCACCCTGGCTCAACTCTATCTCCAGCTCGGAATTCTCGACCTGGCTCGCGAGAACTTGCTCGTGGTCGCCCAGGACGCTCCGAGAAGCGGGATGAAGGACGATTTTCTCAAATCGCTCACCAAGCGGCTGGGAGAACTGAACGAGCAGTTGGAAAAGTTCCAGACACAGCTTGATCAGAACGTGATCAATTACCGGATGGGTCCGCTCGAAATCGCCAACTTCGCGCGGGCGAATGGGGCACCGGGCCTGGCGATCCAGAAACTTCAGGAAGCCAACGACACCGGAGCCCGGATTCCCGGCGTCCTGCCGACGCTGGTCGACCTCTATTGCGAGGTTGGCCAGCCTGACAAGGCGTTCGACGCCATTCTCGACCTCGAATCCGACAAGGTCAACACCGGCACCGGAACCGCGTCTTATCGTCAGGGGCTGACCTATTACCTTCTGGGCAGCTATGACCAGACCATTTCGCTCTGGCTCGAATCGATCAACCAGATCCAGACCCAGCGGAGCCTTCAGGCGCCGGTCGCCGGGCAGATGCTTCTCGCGGGCGATCCGATCACCTCGACCCGACTGCTCCTGGAACTTCCCGAGAACCTGAACAACCAGGCCGAGTGGGAATTCGAGATCGGCATGGTTTGCCTCGAAGCCGGCTACCCGCCCGAATTCGCGGCCACCCACCTGGAAACCGCCTTGCAGCTTGAGCCCAACCTGGTGGTCCGGCCGGTGATCGCCTATTACCTCGAAAAACTCGGCAAGCCGGTCCCACCGCCGCGAACCAACACCACCCCGACCGAACCGGCCCGGCCGGCAACCGAAGCTCCGAAAAACCAGGAGCTTCCCGCTGACGTCTTTCAGCCCGACCCGGTCAAACCGGTCGAACCGCCCAAGGACTGACGGTGATCGGGCGATTGATGGCCGCCAAGGGCCGACAAGCGGCAAAACGAAACAGAAAACGGGCCCCCGGCCGATGCTCTGGTCATCGGCCGGGTGCCCGTTTTCCTGATTCCCCGACGAACCCGACGAAGAACCATTCGCCGCCACGATCGGCTTGAATTTCGCTCAGCCAGCAACCAGACGACGCCGCCGCCAGGCCGTTCCTCCGACCAGAACCAGGCCCGCCAGGGTCGACACGATCGAGGCCGGCTCGGGGACCGCGACGCTCGGAACAAAGCCGGTGAAGCCGTTAACCTCGATCCCGTTCGATTTCGGCCGGTCGATCTCGCCGACGTTGGTGATCGACTGGACAAACACCGAACCGACCAGCGACGACCCCGTATTGAGTGCCGCGTTCGGTGCCAGGATGGCTCCGGCGAGGTTGGTGATGTTGTTGAGTTGCGTGGCGTTCTCGAAATTGAAGAGGATATTGGCCTGATCGCTCAGGTTCTGGAACGCGGAAAAGTTGAGACTTCCGAACGAGAGCGGATCATTCCCCACGGTTCCACCGGTCACGTTGACGATCACCGTGGTTCCGGCGGTCACGCCATTCAGTTGACTGACCGTGCCGCTGCCGTTGAAGAAACTTTGATCGACCGAAAAAACCGCGACGCTCTGGCCGTTGATCAGGGTCGGCGTGGCGTTGAAGGCGATCTGGTTCATGTCGGCGGTGTTGATCGTGCTGTTGGTGGTCAAGCCGGCGTAAGCCGACGAGACACTGTTCAGATACGACGCCAGGCCGTTGGTGAAGGTCGCCACCGCCGACGGTGTCGCGGTCACGCCGTTGATCGAGCTCTTGCCCGAGCCATAGAGGAAATTGGTGCCATTGGTGTTGAGATTGGTCACTCCCGAGTCGATGGCGTTGAAGATCCCGGCAGGCGGCGACACGCTCGCGCCGCCGAGATGGCCGCCGAAGGTGAAATTGTTGGTCAAGAGCGTCCCACCCACGAGCACTCGCCCCTGGACATCCGACCTGTCGGACACGTTGCCGATGGTGATCAGGTTATAATCACCCAGGTTGATTCCCGCCGAGGCCAGCGGAGCGAGCGAAACCACGAGGACGAACGAAAACAGGCCAATGCGACTGGTCAACGGTAGCCTCTCAAGAATGTCGGTGAATTCACGTCACGCGACGGCCGAACAACGACCTCGCTCGAAGGCCGGGGCCTTGGGCGAAAAGTCACTGCGCAGCGAGACCGAAGCGGGGATCGAACCGCGATCCACCACCCCGCCGTTCGCCGGCCGATCATCCGATCGAGATCCGACTCCGTTCCAATCGATCAGACTTCATGACGATCAACCCCGCCAGAACTTCTGACGAGGCTCTTCGAAGCCAGAAAGCTTGAATTCGCGACACAAGCTCTAACGGGGGCTAAAACGGTCGCGAAATTCGGGTCGGGGAGCGGAACATACCGGCTTTACGCTGGGCTCAATCCGTGACCAACGATGGTCCGCATTCGTTCCGTCAACTCACCTTCCAGTTTAACAGTAGGTCGTGGCGGTGTGTCGTCAATGAGCATGTTGATCGAGTCAAACAATTTGTCAGAGAAGGTTTCGATTTTCCGACATCTTGCCCGTCAAACCGAAATCCAGGCAGTTTGAGGACTCTGGCCAGGATAGTTCCCGATCGAGATCGTGATGGTTCGCGCCGAAGTTTTCCGACATTGGCAGGGCCGAAACGAGCCCGGACTGGTCGCCTTCAGGGACTTTGTTACTCTGTGGACAGGACGGCGAAATTGTGCAGACTTCTCGATACTCCTCGAAATGATCTTGCCTGTTGGGATTCCTGTAATGGCTGATCTCCCCGGACTCCCCGAACTGTTCATGGTCGAGATCCGCCTGGCGAACTGGGAAGTTTCGAGCCGGTGGTATCGCGATGTCCTCGGGCTCTTGCCGATCCTTGAGGATCAGGGGCGCCGGTTCCTGCTCCTGGGGGCTGGGGCCGGGCGGGTGGCATTGAAGGAAGGTCCCGCTTCGGGTGATCGAGGGGCGGTCCGGCTCATTTTTCAGGTGGGGGATGTCGACGCGGCGAGAAACCGGCTGATCGCGCTGGGGAACTCGGTCTCCGAGCCGACCCAGAGCGACGAAGGGTATCGCGAGGTCCGCTTGACCGACCCGGAGGGGACCCCGATCCACCTGTTCTCGTGGGTCGTTGGTTGCGAGCGGTGAGCCGGTCGGGGTATTTTCGGTGGCATGAAACGCCCACCACTCAAAGAGTTGATCAATGCGGTCCTTATCAT
>JAJYCH010000246.1 GCA_021778575.1 Planctomycetota bacterium | reverse complement strand
TCCGGCCGCCGATCCGGTTCATGGCGATGGCCAGGGTCTCATGGGCCTCGGCGCTGATCGACCCATAAGACATGGCTCCGGTGGCGAACCGGCTGATGATCGCCTCGACCGGCTCGACCTCCTCGATCGGCACCGGCGTCCGACCGTCGAGGTTGAATTCGAACAGTCCTCGGAGGGTGCAGAGCCGCTCGTTTTGCTCGTCGACCATCCGGGTGTACTGCCGGAAGATGTCGTACCGGCCGTCGCGGGTGGCGTGCTGGAGCCGGAAGACGGTCTCGGGGTTGAAGAGGTGGAATTCCCCTTCGCGACGCCACTGGTAGGTGCCGCCCCAGTCGAGCATCGTCGGCCCGGCCTCGCGTTCGGTGTAAGCCCGGCGATGGTGGTAGAGCGTCTCGCGAGCGACCTCCTCCAGGCCGATTCCGCCGATCCTGGAAGCGGTCTTGTCGAAGTAGCGGTCGATGAAATCCTTGTTCAGGCCGATCGCCTCGAAGATCTGCGCACCTCGGTAACTCTGGATGGTACTGATGCCCATCTTGGACATCACCTTGACCACCCCCTTCTTGATCGCCTGGCGATAGAGGCTGACGGCCCGGGAATGATCGAGGTCGCGGATCATCCCCTGACCGATCATATCATCAAGTGTCTCGAAGGCGAGATAAGGGTTGATCGAGCCCGCGCCATAGCCGAGCAAGAGGGCGAAGTGGTGGACCTCGCGGGCGTCGCCGCACTCGATCACCAGGCCGGCCCTGGTTCGCATCCCGACCCGGACGAGGTGGTGATGCAGCCCCGCGCAGGCCAGGAGCGACGGCACCGGCGCGTTCCGGGCGCTGACGCCCCGGTCGGAGAGGATCAGGAGGTTGGCCCCTTCTTTGATGGCGGCGACGGCCTTCTCGAAGATCGCCTCCAGCGCCCGGGCCATCCCGTCGGCTCCATCGGCGGCTGGAAAGGTCATCGAGAGCGTGGCCGACTTGAACCCGCGCCAGCCGTCGAGCAGCTTCAATCGGGCCATCTCGTCGTTATCGACGATCGGGCTTTCCAGGGAAATCTGCCGGCAGCTCTCGGGCTTCGGTTCGAGGAGGTTTTCCTCGCCGCCGGCGCCGGTCAGCATCGATGTCACCAGCTCTTCGCGGATCGCGTCGAGCGGGGGGTTGGTGACCTGGGCAAACAGTTGCTGGAAGTAGTTGAACAGCGGCTGGGCATGGTCGGAGAGCACGGCCAGGGGGGTGTCGGTCCCCATCGAGCCGATGGCTTCCTCGCCCGCGTTGCCCATCGGCATCAGAATATATTTCAGATCTTCGAGCGTGTAGCCGAATGCCTGCTGACGATGGAGAAGCGTCAGGTTGTCGGGGCCGGGAACGTGGGGTGCCTCGGGCAATTCGGCCAGTGGGACCATGTATTCGCGGAGCCATTCGCCATAGGGTCGAGCGGTGGCGATGGCCTCTTTCAGCTCGTTTTCGTCGACGATCCGACCGGCTTCGAGGTCGACCAGGAACATCTTGCCGGGTTCGAGCCGGCCCTTCCGGACGATGTCCTCGGGCGGGATATCGAGGACGCCGGCCTCCGATCCCATAACCACAAGATCATCCTTGGTGACCCAGTACCGGCTCGGGCGGAGGCCGTTGCGGTCGAGCACCGCTCCGATCGATTTGCCGTCGGTGAAGCCGATCGACGCCGGGCCGTCCCAGGGCTCCATCAGGCAGGTGTGATAGCGGTAGAAGTCGCGTTTGGTCTGCGACATCGTCGCGTGGTTTTCCCAGGCCTCGGGCACCAGCATCATCATCGCGTGAGGCAGCGGATAACCGGCGTGGACGAGCAACTCGACCGCGTTGTCCAGGCAGGCCGTGTCGCTCAACCCTTCGCGAATCACCGGGACGATCTTGGAGACGTCGCCCGGCTCGAAGACGGTCGACTCGAACAGCGACTGGCGGGCCTTCATCCAGTTGATGTTGCCCCGGAGCGTGTTGATCTCGCCGTTATGAGAGACGAATCGGTGGGGGTGGGCCAGCTCCCAGCTCGGGAAGGTGTTGGTGCTGAACCGCGAGTGGAACAGGGCGAAGGCGCTTTCGACCCGGTCGTCGAGCAGATCGCCGGCGAAGTAGACGCGCAGTTGCTCGGGCGTGAGCATTCCTTTATAGACGACCGTCCGGCTCGACAGGCTACAGAAATAAAAGAACTTGTGGTCGTCCAGTCCCGAGTCTTCGATCTCGCGCTCGAACCGCTTACGGATCACGTAGAGCTTGCGTTCAAAGGCGTCGTTGTCGGCGACCGAATCGCCTCGACCGACAAACGTATGATAGATCGCCGGTTCGACGTCGCGGGCTCCCTGGCCGAGCGGCGAGTTGTCGGTCGTCAGTTTCCGCCAGCCGAGAAAGCTCTGACCTTCCTGGGCAACGATCCGTTCAAACAAGGACATGCCGAAGGTTTGCTGTTCGGGATCGGGCGAGGCGAAGAACGCTCCGACGCCGTAATCGCCGGGTTCGGGTTCGGGGCGACCGAGGAGCCGGCATTGGTCGGCCAGGAAGGTCTCGCGGAGAAACCGGTCGGGAATCTGGATGAGAACGCCCGCGCCGTCGCCGGTGTTGTCCTCCCATCCGCAGGCCCCTCGGTGCGAGAGGTTTTCCAGGGCCTGGAGACCATCGAGAACCAGTTTATGCGATTTGCGGCCTTTCAGGTCCACCACGAAGCCGAGTCCGCAGGCGTCGTGTTCATTCTGGGGGTCGTAGAGCCCCTGTGCCGCTGGTCGTCGTGTTCCCGACTTCATGATGGCCTGCCCTTCCACGGCGCCTTGCCGTGGGTCTCGAATCGGCGGACCCTTCCGGGACATCCGGAAGGGAGAGGATTGGGTCGGCCTTCGGTGGAAGGCTCTGGAGGGGGGGAGATCCCGACCCGGATTGGTTTGCGGTTGATGTTAGACGCCCCCGACGATTCCGCGGTTCGCGGGATCGGCGAGGGCGATTGCTTCCACGGGTTTCAAGCCCGTCGTTCCGTCGACGCGCGTCAACAATTCGAGGAACCGAGAGGCCGCCAGCCCGGGTTGCTCGGAGCGCCGGTGGATGATCGCCAGTGGTCGAGTCGGTCGGCGGTCCTGGAACCGGATCGCGCGGATCATCCCCGCCTTGACCTCGCCGGCCAGGGTTGGCTCGGGCAAGATCGCCACGCCCGAGGGAACTTCGACGGCACGCTTGATCGTTTCAATATTATCGAATTCGAGAACGACACGGACATGGACCCCGTGGTTCCGGAGGAACCGATCAACCGCCCGGCGGATCGGCAACTCCGGCTCGAAGCCGACGAACCGCTCGCCATCGAGCGCCTTGGCGTCGATCTCGGCCAGACCGGCGAACCGATGCGAGGGATGGACGGCCAGGACCATTTCTTCCTCACGCCAGGGGATCGCCGTCAATTCGGGCCACTTTCTCGGGAACGAAACAAGACCCAGATCGGCCGCGCCGCCGATCACGTTCTCGATCACCCGGGTCGGGTGCAGATAGTCGATCCGGACATCGACCTCGGGATACTCCTGGCGGAACTGCTCGACGTAGCGGCTCATATGATGAAGACCGACCGAATAGATCGCCGCCACCCGGACTGTCCCGGTCAGCTTCCGATCGTTCTCCAGCGACTTGACCCGGTTTTCCACCTCAAGATAGCGGCCGACCAGTTCCTTGCAGCCGTCATAATAAACCTTGCCCTCCGGAGTCGGGACCAGCGGCCGCTTCGACCGATCAATCAGCTTCACCCCCAGCCGGACCTCAAGCTGGTGGACCACCTGACTGGCCGACGATTGCGAGATCCCATTCTCTCGAGCGCCTCTCGAAAAACTGGCCCAACGCACCACGTCGCAGAAGATCTTGATCGATTCGAGCTGCATGGCCGGTCGCCGACGGTCGGCAATTCCTCTGATAGTACGGACGAGCTTCTATTGAGAATTGTAATAGTAGTATACGGCGAGGTACTAATGTCAAGACCAAATGCCCGAAGTTGTTCCCCAGAACACGCTTTCTTCAACGCTTCTTCCGGAAACGAACAGGATCCGCGCCCGGGACGTTTCGCGTTGCGACCACCCGCGGGCTCGGCTAAGCTACGTCCCACGATCGGGTAAGAACCAGGGAGGTTGACGGCGATGAGTGAAGGTGAAGAGGAAATCGAGGTCTCGGAATCGGGCCAGCCGATCTTTCGCCACAAACCGAGAGAGCGCCCCTTTGAGCCGGCGATCAGCGACGGGTCGGACGCCGAGGCCATCTGCTCGCACGTCGAGTCCCATCTCGGCCCGATCGACCTGGTCTACCATGAGCTTCTGTCCGATCTCGTCCACATCGATGTTCACGAGATCAAGCCCCGGCCCGATCGGAACTTCTGGACGTTCATCACCACCGGCATGAGCGACCGGCCGATGACCGTGCCCGATGGCGTTGATGACGCCCGATATGCCGAGCTGATGATCTGCTTGCCGCCAACCTGGAAAGTCTCTGACGAGGCGTTCCAGGACGAGGCCAATTACTGGCCGATCGGTCTCGTGAAGATGCTCAGCCGGTTGCCCCACGAATACCAGACCTGGCTCGCTCCCGGCCACACCGTGCCCAATGGCGACCCGCCCGAGCCGTTCGATCCGACCACGAAATTTTGCTGCGCCTTGCTGGTCAATCCGCAGACGACCCCACCCGGTTTCGACCAGGTCGAGACCGCTCCCGGCAAGGTGGTCCGGTTCCTCGCCGTGATTCGCTTATATCTCGAAGAGGTCGATTTGAAGCTCAAGAAGGGGTCGGACGAGATCTTCCAGAAGCTGACGAAACAAGGGGTGACCGAACTGCTCAAGCCTGGTCGGAAGAATGTCGCCCGGAAGTCGATCTGGCCGTTCTGAGCCGGCGAAGCCCATCGTCGCTCAGAGCGAACGATCCGTCGATGAATCTCCCAGCGACACGCGAACAGCCTCGGCGATGGCGACGACTTCGGCCATCGCGCCGGTGCCGACGTCGCCGCAAGCCAGGCGTTTGGCCTGCGGCGGGACGAGGAGGAGCTTGGGAGCGTGACGGGCGAAGACGGCGTCGGCCTCGGCGAGCGACCAGTCTTCGAGCGGGCGACTTTCGCCGTGATCGTCGAGAATCTGCGCCAGGTGGCGTCGGGTGATCGGGCTCTCCCACATCAACGTATTCATGGCCGGTGCGAGAACGACCGGCTTCGCGAAGTCCCAGGCTCGATAGAGGCAGGTCAGGAAGTTGTCGGAGAACCCGAGCGCGAATTTGGCCAGAGTATTGGCGTCGAGCGGAGCGACGACCAGGAGGTCGGCCCAGCGACGGAACTCGATATGAAGAACCGGGTCATCGCGTCGCCAGCGCTGGCTGGGCCACTCGTCGCCGTCGCGAAACACGGGACCACCGAGGGGGTCGAACGGATCGACCGAGAGCTCCGTCTTGTCGAAGAAATGAAGCGAAGGTTCGGTCGCGATCACTCGGACCCGGTGCCCGGCCGCCCGGAGCGCGGCATGGAGCGTGGGCACCCGTAGGGCCGCTACCGACCCGGTCACTCCAAGGACGATCTGGGACATTCGAGGAAATTCTTTCGATCCGACAGGAAAATTCGCCCAGAACCCGCCGGTTCAGTCAGCGACGATCGGCCGAGAGCGGTTCGACAGCCTCGTTGACGGCGGCTGTCAGGTTGTTCCAGAGTGACCGGCGGAGCTGGATCGACTCGCGACGGGTCAGAAGCAGACGCTCATTGGCCCGCTGAGTCAACATGGTCACGACGGCCCGGAGATCGGCCTGGAGCAGACCCTCCAGATCCTCGAACTCCGCCGGCAAGACAAGTTCCTTCAACACGCTTTCATTTTTGCAAACTGACATTCCATACCCTCCTTGGCTGGGAATCGTGATCGATCGGGTCCTCCCGGATCTCTGTCCGAGAAAATACCCCGTCGGTCATCCCCCAGTCAAGCGACTCGTTCGTGCCTCCGTCCCATCCTTCACGATCCCTGACTCTTCACCCATCGGCTGCTGATCGATCCCGAGGAATCTAATGCAATTGACGGGCCAGTCTCGCATTCTTCACTTCACTCTAGGCCGCCCGAGAACATTCGACCACAAGCCGTTGAGAATTTGTCGAAATCGCCGACATCAAGGCGACTCGATCAACTTGATGGTTCAGAACCAGGCAGGCTCGGGTTCCTTGCGGGCTCCCGGACCCATCGCTTCCTCGACCAGTTCGACCAGCCGAGGCCCGTCGATCAATTCGATGGGATGTTCGCTAGCAAATTTCTCGGCCGAGAGCGAGAACGTCCGGGTGGTCACGAAGAACCCCTTGTGGCTCCGGCTATGATGGATCGAGCCCAGGAATTTCTGGAGGTCGGGCGAACCGATCACCCCTCGGCTCTGGTATTTACACTGAACCACTCCGATCAAGCCGCCGCGACAGACCCGGAGATCGACCCCCTGGTCGCCGGTTCCGCCGACATGTTCCACCGTAAATCCGAGGGCCTCGAAAACCTCGCCGACGAACTCCTCGAATCCTTCAGGGGTGAGCGTCGCCAGTTGCGAGAGTTTCAGCTCGGCCCGGCGTCCCTGAAGTCGGAGCTTGTCGGCCCGTTCGCGCCCGTCGCGGACCTGGTTGCGCAGTTCGAGGCATTCGGCCTCGACTTTCAACCGGTCGTCGGCTCCGAGCCGCTCGGCGTAGCGATCGATCTTGAACAAGGCATTCTGGATCGTGTTGTCGAGCCGAGCCCGCTCCGCTTTCGTGAGCTGGTTCTGATAGCGGCGGAAGACCGCGAACTGAAGGTGCTCGATCGCGCCGGCGAGTTCTCCCTCGGACCGGATCGCCGGAGCATCGTCCTGGTAGGGGACGCTCGACCAGAGGAATCCCTGACGTCCTGACGAATTGGCCGCCGGGGGCGATTCGACCGTCAGACCCTGCTGAGTTTTCAACCAGTCGAGCACCATCGCCGCGCAGGAAGTCCGGACCAGCGATCCCGTTCGGGCGACCGGTCAATCCGTACGCGGCCGCGCCAGGCCGATCAGCAACCGCTCGAGCACCACCCGCGGCGTGAGGGTGGATGAACCCTTCAGGTCGAGGTCGGCCTGCAAGAGGAGGGCAGGGAGCTCCTCGACCCGCTTCGGCCCGAGGTGCGCGTGCTGCCGGCGCACCTGTTCGGTCGCGAACGGGGGCATTCCC
>JAJYCH010000245.1 GCA_021778575.1 Planctomycetota bacterium | reverse complement strand
AGCGCCAGGCCGCTGACCTTGCCCTTGGTGCCGAGGATCGCCTCGGTCAGGCGAGGGACGCGTTCCACGGTTCGGTTGATCCACTTCGCGCCGAGGTTGGCGAGAGCCTTGATCCCGAGCATCGCTCCCAGGCCGATCAACCCTTTGCCCGCCCCGACGGCCGCTCGCCCAGCGAGGGTCGTGGCCGGACCGGACTCCTCGGGACGCAGGGGGGCTTCCGTCCCGATCTCGATCGGATCGCTCCGCGGGTCGAAGAGGTCGTCGTCGCTTGCTTCAGGCTCCTCGAACGTAATCTCGACAAGCCGTTCCGCCCGGTCCGGCCTCGTGGGGAACGCTTCCCAGGGTAAGCCTCGGCGGAATCGGGCCTGAACCAGGCTGGAGAGCGGCAACGGCTCGGCGAGAGCGAACCCGAGAATCCGATTGCCGGGCAAGAAAATCAAGCCGCGGGTCCGCGTTAGCCCCTGTGCCTCGTCGTCCAGCAACGCCGGAACCAGTTCGGCGTCGACCGGCAAATAGAGGTTCTCGGCCAGCTTGCGGAGCCGGGTTGGACCGGGCGGCGGTTCGGCCCCTCGGCCGAGCTGCACCAGAAATCCACCGTCCACCCGTTGAATCGTCGGCGGACGGTCGAGAGCGAGCTTCGAGGTCAGTTCGAGCAGGTCGTCGACATTATCCGACTCCAGGAGCACCGCGCAAGGGGGTTCGATGGGGACGATCCGACGGAGGTGGAAGTCGACTTTCATCGGAACGGTCTCGGGCGGACTGGTTGAGGCTCAGCGCGAGCGATTTTCGAGGGTTCCTCGGTTCAGATACCACATCTTGTCCGGCCCCTTGACCAGGCCGTGGACCATCTTGAACGTCTCGATCGGCCCGTCCACCTCGCGATCGCGGAGGTAGACCAGGACCGTGTAGTCGGCCTTCGAGGTTTCCTTGCCGGTGCTCTTGTCGGCCCGGAACCCTTCGACCTCGAACTTCAATGGAGCGTACTTGCCGACCCCCTTGCTCTGCCGCCAGCCACTGATCCGGCTTTGCCACTGGTCACGAAATTGCTCGAAGCTCTGGAACCGTCCCGAGTCGCGCCCTTGCACGCTGAGCAAGAGCCACATCCGGCGGAAGTGGGGCAAGTGGTGCGACGCGGCGGCGAAAAAGTCGGTCACGGCTTGCTCGGGCGTGATCCGGACCGGCCGTTCGAGCGTCACCAGGATGGGATAGCTCAGGACGACCATCACCGCCAGTCCGAGCAGGAACACCAGGAACGCGGTCATCAAGTTCCCGCTCAAGAGCCAGGCGAGAAAGAGAGTTCCCAGACCGACGGCGCCGATCCGGGTCAGGTCAGGCCCCCACTCGGCCCAGCGGGTCCAGACCGGGTCAACCTCCGAGACCTCGCTCTCGAACTCGCTGCTTCCTTCCGGGTCGGCTCGCTCGAATTCCAGCTTGGGTCGGGCCGGAGGTTTGGGCCGATTCGCGGGGCGTGTCGGGATCGGGATCGGAACCGGTTCGGGGAGCGTGTCATCGTCGGCGATCGGCCCACCTTCGAGGTCGTATCCCTCGGTCGATGGTGTTCCGACCGACGCCGACGGCCTGGGAGTCACCGGCAGCTCGTCGGTCGGGAACAACGAATGGGCATCACCGATGGGTTTGGGTTCGTCTGGGCGGCTCGGGTCCGACATGATCTCAGTCCTCGTCGAAAAGTCTGCCCCTCGGATCAAAGGCTCGGGAGCCGAACGAAAGCGCCGGCGTTCTCCGGCGAGCCAGTCACCAGCGGAGCTGATCGCGGCGATAATAATGAACGTGGCCATCGTCGGAACCGACCAGCAGGTCGAGTGGTTCCCCCTCGATCGCCGGGACACCGGAAGGGCTGCAACCGGTCACGCCGATCACCAGCGGCTGGCCGTCGAGCGTCACTACCGGCCGGGGGACCAGCCCGTTCTTCCCCTGGTTTTCGAGCAACAGGACGTTCGACCAGGCGCCGTTCTTCGGCCAGGCGCGACCGGTCAGGCCCGGCAGGATGAACTGCGCCGCGTCGGCCGGAAGCCCGACCAGAATATCGAGCCGACCGGAACCGGTCCACGGACCTGCCCAGAGCGAGCAATGCCCGCCCAGGCCGAAGCCGCCGTCGAGCCGGATCAGCCGTCCCAGGCGGTCGACCAGCGGAATCGGGCTGCCGACGCTTTTCTCGCCGCGTGCGGGATAGACGCAGAGGAAGCCTTGAAGGTCGAGAGCAATCAGGTCGAGGCCACCGGTGACCAGGGTTTTCGCTCCCGGTTCGGAGTCGCTCGGTTCGTCGTCGAGCGCGATCAGATCGCTACCGCCGGTCCCGTTCCAGTCGGCGACGGCGGGGCGGACCCGAGGCGGCAGGATCAGGGGAACCCCGTCGCAATCGATCCGCGTTGGGCCGGCGAACCGTGGTTGCTTGCGGGCACCGTCGTTCTTGAGCAGGAGAACCTCGCCGCTGGCCCCGCTGACCAGCAGATCAAGCCGACCGTTCCCCGTCCAATCGGCCAGAGTCGGGCAGCTAAAGCCCAGGTTCGGCGCGATCGGCCCGCCCGGCCGGCCTGATGGACCAGGATCGAGCCGGAATCGGGCTCCTCCCGACTCGATCGGCTCGGGACGGGAATAGCGATGCTCGACGCCTTGACCGCGATCGCGGACCCACCAGAGATGACCGGGGCCGTCGCCGTAGACCAGATCGAGCCCACCATCGTCGTCGAGGTCTCCCGTCGTGACAACCGCGTGACCACCGAGCCAGAGAAGGCCGGGTTCCTGGACGAGTTCGTGCGGCAGCGTCGCCGAATCGCGCGAAGTGGCCCGGATCGCGAAGACCCGGCCGTCGGCCGAGCCACAAATCAGTTCGGTCCGCCGATCGCCGTCGAGGTCGGCGGCGATCAGGGTGGTCCGGTCGTCGGGCAAGAGCAGCGGCGCGTTCGCCGCCTTCAAAGTTCGCGGTTCCATCAACACCGGAGGGCGTTGACCGCCGAAGTTCCGATAAAGCTTCACCAGCCCGCGGACATCGCTCAGGAGCAGTTCCAGGTTGTCGCCGCCGTACCACGAGATCGCCAGCGGCGCGGGATGGATCGCCAGATTGAGAGGCCCGGCCTCCGCCGCAAGCTCGGTCTCGAGCTCGAACCGGGGCTCGCCCGGCTCGCCGACGTTCCGGAGCCAGCGAATCCGACCTTCGGGAGGCCGACCACGCCAGAGTCGGTTGCGGTCGTATCCGGAATGGCGACCAACCTGATTGAAACCGATGGCTTGAGCAGCGGGAATCGATCCGGCGTCGGGCCAGTATCCTTCCAGGTCGTCTAGGCCGACGAGCAGGTCGGTCTTGCCGTCGCCGTCCCAGTCCACCGCCGAAAGCTGGGTAACTCGCGAGCCGGCGATCCCGAGGTCGGCCTCGATTCCGAGCCCGACCCGGCTCTCGAACGCCGGTTGATCGGTCGATCCCGAGTTCTTGAGTAAGACCAGGCCCTCGGGACCAAGCGCGACAAGATCGAATCGACTGCTCGAACCGTTGGGCACGACGCAGAGACAGCGAAGTCCCTCAAGCCCTTCGACCAGGGTTCCCGCGTCGTAGGGTCGCGGGAAATCCCCTTCGAGTTTCGGGCGATAGAGTCGAGCGGCCCGACCCTCGGAAGCGATGACCAGGAGCGCGGGGGTTCCCTGTCCATCCCAGTCGAGCACGACGGCCTCGGAATTCCAGCCGATCCCGATCGGCCGGACGGTGACCGAAGCGTCCCAGACCAGGCACGGCTCAACCGTTGGATCGAGGGGAGCGACCGGGTTCACCGCTGTCTCGGGCATGTCGGCCGTCGCCATTCCTGCTCTCCGCGAACTTGAATCTCCCGAGCGCCGCGCCGCCGGGATTGGATCATCATTCTAACGCGATTGGTGCTCCAAGGCGCGGGTCGACTGGTAACATGTTGCCGCAATCCGCTCTCTCGGGCTGTCGCCACCGACGGGCCTGTCCGAAAAAAATCCGGCGCTCGACCCAAGAAAAGTCACCTCTCGTTCGTCTTGGAAGAGGAGACGATGTCGGAGCGGATGCTAGGCGCGGGCCGAGTTGGGGCGTACCCTGGCGCATCTCCGAAGGTCTTCACGGATCGCGATCGACCCTCGGTGCATTTCTCGCTTCACCCATCAGATCACTCGGGAGGCTCTCCATGTTGGCGCAACTCGATCGGCTTCGAGGATGGCGGGTCGCGGCCCTCCTGGCACTGGCGACAACGCTGACCAGCCTGGGAGCCGATGATCCGGCGACTCCGAAGGGGAGCCAGGCGATCGCTCCGGTCGCCCCCGAAGTGCCCGGCGGAGTCGTCGCCGCCATGCAAGAGGGAAAGTATCCCGAGGCATCGGCCTCGTTCGATCGCCTGATCGCCGGCGCGAAGTCGGCTTCGGATCGGTCGTATTATCGGTTTCTCCGAGGGATCTCCGAACGGCTGGAGGGGAAGGTCGCCGACGCCCGCCGAACATTGACCGAAGCACTCGAAGCCGACCCGAAAGGTCCGTGGGTCGCCAAGATCCGCTTCGAGCTGGCCGCCGTCGAACTGGCGGTCGGTCAACCGGCTCAGGCCGAAGCCCTCGCCCGGGCCGAGGCGGAAACTCTCCTCGGCCCCGACCGCAAGGACCGGCTCGCCGAGGTCTACCACGCCTTCGCCCAGCGTCTGTTGAAGCCCGATAATCCGGTCTCAAACCCCGACCCCGCCGGAGCTTACGACCTGCTGGCGAAGGCTCGCGAACTGGCCAAGGGGGAAACGCTCCGGGCTTCGCTTCTCTTCGCCATGGCTCAGGCCGCCCAGGGCACTCGCACGGCACCAACCCCCAAGATCGCGCTCGCTCAGCGCGATTTCGAGCAATATCTCAAGGAATACCCCCAGGGTCCCGACCGCTTCCGGGCCAAGTTTCATCTCGGAGAGGTTCAGCTCGTGACCGGGCAGAATGTCGCCGCCCGGATGACCTTCACCGACCTCGCCCGTGATCTCGCGGCGGAAGTCGCGAAGATACCCTCGAAGGAACAGTCGGATCTCCGGGCTCAGTCGCTCTACCAGATCGCCCGGACCCACGGGATTCCCCAACCGCCCGATAACACGCAGCTCAACCTCGGAGTGGCCGCCCTCCGGCGTTTTCTCGCCGATTCGCCCACGAATCCGTCAGCCGCTCGCGCCTCGTTCGAGATCGGCCAGTCTTATCTGTCAAGGAACCGAGGCGAGGAGGCGATCACGGCCTTCCACGCATTCTTGAACGGAGAGGGCTTTCAGGCGATCACGGACGACGCCCGGCGTGACGTGGCGAACCTGTCGATGACGGCGACCTTCCTGGTCGCCGCGATCCTGCAAGGGCAGGCAAAGTTCGACCAGGCGATTGCCGCCTATCAAGGTTATCTCGCCCGATTCCCCAACGGCAACCAGTCGGCCGACGCCCAGCGGGCGATCCTCGACGCTCAACTTCAGATCGCGACCGAGGCCCTGGAGCGTGAGAAGTACGCCGACGCCCGCGCGGCCTGGGAAAAATTCGTCGCCCAGAATCCGCTCGACCCTCGCGTGCCGATGGCCCTCTTCCAGATCGGCGAGAGTTACCAGACCGAGAAGAAGTTCGACCAGGCCATCACCGCCTGGGAGCCCTTGATCAGCAAGTTCCCCGGCACCGAACCCGCCTCGCACGCACTTTTTGCCATTGCCTCGATTTTCGAGACCGAGAAGGGCGACCCCGCCGGAGCGATCGAACGGTTCCGCAAGGTTGTCGTTAACCCCTGGAAGGCCGAGGCCGACCAGCGGATCGCGGTCATGGAGTCACGGGCGCTGACCGTCGTCACCCCCCGGGCGTTCCGTTCGGGCGAGACGGCACACCTCAAGATCTCGACCAGGAACCTCGAAAATCTCACCTTCACCGCCTACAAGCTCAACGCCGAAGCGTACTTCCGCAAGAAGCACCTGCTCGGCGACGTCGAGTCGCTCGACATCGGTCTGGTCGCTCCCGACGCCGAGTGGACGATGCCCGTCCCCAAGTATGCCAAGTACAAGCCGGTCGAGTCGACCTATGACCTCAAGGTCGCCGTCCCGGGTGTTTACGTGGTCAAGGTCACCGACGAGAAGCACCTCCAGGCCACGGCGCTCGTGGTCGGGTCCGACCTCGACGCCATCGTCAAGGCCTCTCGACAGCAGGTCCTTGTCTTTGCTCAGGACATGAAGACCGGCAAGGGGCGCAAAGGCGCGCGGGTTCTGATCTCGGATGGTTCGGGGGTGATTCTCGAAAAGACGACCGGCGACGACGGCGTCCTGCTCTCCGGTTGGGACAAGCCGCTCAGTGAAGCCGGCGCGCAGCCCAATGCTCCGCCGGTCCCGGATGGGAACCTCGAATACCTCGTGCTCGACGGTGGCGACGTGGCCGGTTCGTCGCTCAGCGTTCCCAACAAGGTCTCTCAAGGGCTGACCCCTCGCGCCTACATCTATACCGATCGCCCAGCCTATCGGCCCGGCCAGGAAGTCTCGATCCGAGGGGTGATCCGCGAAGCGAAGGACGGCCAGTATTTCAACCCCAGCGGCGAGTCGTACAAGCTCGAAGTCTACGACAGCCGGGGGCGTCTCCTGATCGCTCGCCCGGCTCAGCTCTCGGAATTTGGCACGTTCCACGAAACGCTCCGGGTTGATTCGAGTGCGCCGGTGGGTTCGTATCGGGTCCGGGTCTTCAAGCCGGGGCAGCAGGATTTCTCGGGGGCGTTCCAGGTCCAGTCGTACAAGCTGGAAAAGATCGACCTCGATTTCGACCTGCCGCAGACCGTCTACTACCGTGGGCAGACGATCAAAGGAAGCGTCGTCGCTAAATATCAATATGGCTCGCCGGTCGCGAGCCGACCAATCGAGGTGGTCTTGCCCGATGGCCGGACCGTCCGGGGTCTGACCGATGGTTCAGGCAAGTACGCCGTCGAGTTCCCGACCGAAGGATTCGCCGAGGAACAGGCGCTCCAGCTCATCGCTCGGTTGCCGGGCGACAACGTCGCGACCGCCGCCGTCGTGATGCTGGCGATCAAGGGGTTCCGGATCGACCTGAGCACGTCGCGCTCGGTTTATCTCGATGGCGAGACCTTCGCGCTCCAGACGAGCACCTACGACGCTCAAGGGAAACCGATCGGCGAGACGCTTCGGGTCGTGGTCCTCAAGCAGGTCAACCAGAACGGCCGGATC